>CAZSQQ010000003.1:26671-31389 GCA_964609135.1 uncultured Candidatus Saccharibacteria bacterium | reverse complement strand
GCCGCTTTGCCAACCGCACGCATTGAAATCGAAGCGAACAGATAGGGAATGGCGCCGCCGACCAAGAGTCCGGCGATAATCCGCGGGTTGCTTAAATCGAAAGCTAATGCCGCGCCGCCTCTCGCTTGGAGTTCCTGCACGTAAGAAGCAAAGAGAACTAAGGCCGCCAGTCCGGCAGAGCCGATGGCGTACCCCTTGGTTACCGCTTTGGTCGTATTGCCAACGGCATCTAAGGGATCGGTAACGCGTCTTACCGACTCCGGCAGTCCCGCCATCTCGACAATTCCTCCGGCATTGTCGGTGATGGGGCCGTAAGCGTCAATCGCAATTACAATCCCGGCCATACCCAGCATACTCATCACGGCAACGGCAACGCCGTAGAGCCCTCCGCCGAAGTAGTAGCTCGAAAGGATTCCTCCGACAACGACGACGGTTGGCAGAGCGGTCGATTCCATTCCGACGGAGAGTCCCGCTATCAAGTTCGTTCCGTGCCCGGTTTCCGATGCCTTCGCGACCGACTGTACCGGAGGGAATTTTTTAGACGTATAGTATTCGGTAATTAAAACCAATAACCCGGTAACGAGAACGCCGACAAGCATCGGTAAGAATAGGGATGCGGGGGTCGTTTCAGATGAAAGCCGGCTCGCGTATTTATTTGCCAGATACCAAAAACCGGCCAAGGATAAAACGCCCGACGCGATGAGCCCCTTATACAAAGCCCCCATGATAGACTCACTCCTTCCCAGCCTCACAAAGAAAGTTCCCAAAACAGAGGCGACGACGGCGACGGCCCCAATCATGAGCGGAAAGTAAAACACCGCATCTGTTTCGGGAAATGTTAAGTGTCCCAAGATCATGGCGGCAATCGCGGTAACCGCGTAAGTTTCGAAAAGATCGGCCGCCATGCCGGCGCAGTCACCGACATTGTCACCCACGTTATCGGCGATAACTCCCGGGTTTCTTAAATCGTCTTCCGGGATTCCCTTTTCAACCTTGCCGACCAAATCGGTCCCAACATCGGCGCCTTTGGTAAAAATTCCTCCGCCCAACCTGGCAAAAAGAGATATGAGACTGCCCCCGAATCCTAGGGCGACCAAAGCGCCAATGTCTTTAGTGAACGCATAAAAAACCGAGACAGAAAGAAGAGCCAGACTCACAACCAGCAGCCCGGTCACTGATCCGCCTTCAAAAGCGACTTGCAGGGCTTCCTTTAATCCGCGTTTGGCGGCTTCGGCGGTTTTCACGTTAGCCACGACTGAAACGTTCATCCCGATATAACCGGCAAGAGCCGATGCCGACGCCCCCAATATAAAACCGACAACCGAGCCGACGCCCATAAAGAGATAAATTAAAACTGCGACAATAACCGCGACTGCGGCTATCGTCTTATACTGACGGTTGAGATAGGCTTTGGCGCCGCTCCTAATGGCAAGCGCGATTTCCTCCATCTTTTTATCGCCGGGAGGGTAACTATTGATTTTATAGACAAAAAGCAGTGAAACCGCTATGGCTAAAACGCTTGCGCCCAAAGGGAATAAAATTGACTGCATTAACAAAACTTCAGAGAAATCTTATTTAATCTTCGTCGTCGACCTTATGGTAAACCGGCTTATCAAAGTTTTCAACCGGAGTTTCCGCGTTTTCAACCTCCTCGGGAGCTCTTCCCACTCCTCCTTCCAATTCTTCCTCGGGTCTGGCCTGCGAACGAACATCAATCTTCCAACCGGTAAGTTTGGCGGCCAATCTCACGTTCTGTCCCCCCTTGCCGATCGCGAGACTCAATTGGTCGTCAGCCACCAAAACCCTGGCCTCGCGCTTGGTCATGATTTCAACCAACTTTACTTTGGCTGGAGAAAGAGAATTGCCCACAAACTTCTCGGGGTCTTCAGACCATTCGATAATATCAAGCTTCTCCTGGCCCAACTCGTTCGTGACAGCCATGACTCTCGTGCCCCGCTGACCGACACAACTTCCCACTGGATCGACTCCTTCAACTTTAGAGTAAACGGCAACCTTTGTTCGGCTGCCAGGCTCTCTTGCAATCGCTTTAACTTCAACAACGCCATCGGATATTTCCGGAACTTCAAGGGTCATAAGTTTTACAACAAACTTCGGGTGGGCGCGGGACAAAATTATTCCCGGACTCTTAGAGTCGGTTTGAACGGCCAAAACGCAGAAACGCAACCTTTCTCCCGAGCGGTAATGCTCTCCGGGAATCGATTCGCTTCCGAACATAATGCCAGTCGCGCGCCCCAAGTCAACGAAAATGTTGCCGCGCTCAATCCTTTGAACGATACCGCTTACGATCTCGCCCTCCTTACCCTGGAATTCAGCGACCACGGAGGCTCTTTCCGATTCTCTTAATTTCTGCAAAATCGCCTGCTTGGCGGCTTGAATGGCGATACGTCCGAAATCGGTCTTCGGGGGGAGCGGAAATACGATTTCGTCGCCAACTTTGGCGTCTTGCTTAACTTTCTTCGCATCACCTACAAGTATGTGCCTGTCCGGATTATAGCGCGGCGCTTCTTTTGCGCCCTGGTCTTCCTCCTCAACTTCACCTTCTTCAACCATCCTCACAGTTGTCTCGTCAACGACTTCCTTAATTTGGGAAAACGCAACATCGCCGCTTTTGGCATTGAGTTCCGCGCGCACAATCGTGCCGCGGTTAAGATATTCTTTTTTGTAGGCGGCGGCTAAGGCTTCTTCTATCGCCTCAAAAACTTTTCCCCGAGTAATGCCCTTGGTCTCGGTGATCTGGGCTATGGTTTGAACTATTGTTTTTAGATCCATGTCTTTGTGTGATTCCTATTATTAAAGAAGGCCCGCTTTAGGCGGACCTTCTATCGTGTTTTCAGCTTAAACCTTAAGTTAATTTCCGTCAAGCCTAAAAACCCAAGAGCTTAGCCGCCTCCTTGAATCCTGAATAAGAAGTGCTAAGAACGAGGTAGTTACCCAGAAAACTATAATTGAAAGAAGCGCCCGCCTTGGTGTAGCTCAAGTAGCGAACGGCATTCCCCGAAATCGGAGCACCGTCCTTAAAGGCGGCTGGGGTCCCGGGATTAACAAGATAGAAATTCGGCCAATTCTTGGAGGCTTCAATCCCGACAAAGGCGCTCTTCGCGGCACCGGCCTCGATCCCCGACTTTAATTGGAAAACATATCCCGGCCAAACGCCATTCGCGTCATAATAAGCGAAAGCCGTGAAATCTTTTTCCAAATTAGCGTCGGAAAAGTTCTTATCTAAATCTGGCAAAAGAACACCCAAAGCCTCGCCTGATCCCAAAGCGGCGTTCGCCAAAACCAGTTCTTTAACGGAACCGGCTGGCTGCGTGTCGCCGGTTGCTTTCCCAATGGCGGATGTGAGCTCCGCGAGTTCAAGCTTTGAAAGAGTTAGCGTTTCTGTAAGTTTCGGAACCGGATTCAATAGGCTCTGGTGAGTGAAGACCGGAACCGGAGGAATTGGCAAAACGGCTGGGGCAGGGGGAGTCTCACTCTCCGGTGGGACTTGAACTGGCAGAGGAGTCTCCGCCGCCGGCGGGGCGGTTTCAGCCGGCAAAATTTCTGCACTTGGCGAAAGTATCGGTCTTACGAAAAAGTAAAACACGGCTGCGGCGACCAATAAGAAAAGAACGGCGCCGCCGACAATAAGAATCATCCTTGTTGGAGCCGGTTTCTCCGGCCCGGCGCCGGGGACTGCCGGTTCACGCGGCCGAAAAACGGGAGCACCGCCCAAATCCTCCGGTCGAAAAGTTTTCGGCTGTGGCTGCATACCGCCGGATTCCCTCATCCCGGCGGAGTCCGACACCATTGTCCTTACCCCCACCTCCGGCGGAGGCGGCGGAGGAACGGATTGCGGCTGTGGGGACGGCGGATTATAACTTGGCGGAGGCGGAGGAGTCATCCGCGGAAAAGGTGAAGGCGGCGGAGATGGCGGAGTCGGAGGAGTATACGGTCGAGGAGGCTCCTCACGAAACGGAGCTGGCCCTTGAGGGGGAGTGTTGCCATTCATGTTATTAATTGAATTATAACCTTGAAAAGGATTTACAACTAATTGTCTGTGGATAACGCTCTTACTTGCCTTAAAGATAAACCAATCTTCCCGTTCTCCACTTTTATGACCTTCGCTCTCACATGGTCGTTAATTCCAACAACATCCTCCACTTTCTTCACAAAACCGTCGCGAAGCTCTGAAACATGAATCATGCCGTCCTTGCCTCCGCCCAAGTCAACGATGGCGCCGAACTCCAAGATTCTCACAACTTCTCCTTCAACAATGTCACCCACCTCGAAACTTTTCATAATGCCTTCGATTTCCTTTATGGCGGAAGCGGCCGCCTCCGGGTTTGAGGCCGCCACATATACCCTGCCGCTCTCTTCGATATCGATGGTGGTGGCTCCGGTTCTCGCAATAATCGCGTTAATCACTTTCCCGCCGGGGCCGATAACCTCGCCGATTCTCGTAGGGTCAATATCTATGGTTAAGACCCGCGGTGCGAAAGGTGAAAGCTCCGGTCTCGGCTTATCAAGAACTTTATCCGTGAAATCCAATATTTCCAGTCTCGCCTTCTTGGCCTGTGCCAGAGTCTTCTCCAAAATCTCCAAGGTCAAACCTTCAATCTTGACGTCCATTTGAATGGCGTTTACTCCGTCTCTCGTGCCCGCCACTTTCAAATCCATATCCCCGTGATGATCCTCCGGCCCCTGAATGTCGGTTAAAA
>CAZSQQ010000003.1:1668-26571 GCA_964609135.1 uncultured Candidatus Saccharibacteria bacterium | reverse complement strand
TTCAGCATAAGTCCCATGGCGATGCCCGCGGCCGGTTTCTTTATCGGCACTCCCGCGTCCATTAAAGCCAGACTCGCGCCGCAAACGGTTGCCATGGAGGAAGAGCCATTAGAAGAAAGGATTTCCGAAACGACTCTTATGGTGTACGGAAATTTATCTTTTGATGGAATGAGGGGACGGATAGCCTTCTCGGCCAAGGCGCCGTGACCGATGTCCCTCCGGCTCGGGCCCCTGAAAAACCCGGTCTCCCCGACCGAATAAGGCGGGAAATTATAATGAAGCATGAAGCGCCTCTTGCCGGAGTACTCCATGGTTTCAACCAATTGTTCCGCTCCCGGCGGAGCGATGGTGGCGACAACCAGTGCCTGCGTGTTGCCCCTCACGAAAATAGCTGAACCGTGCGTTCTCTTTAAAATTCCGGCTTCGGCATGGAGATCACGAACCTCGTCCAAGGCGCGGCCGTCCGGCCGCTCATTTGACTCAATAACCTTCTCATGAACCATCTCATCGGTCTTGTTATTAAACACGTAATTGGCTTGTGAGAGCTCTTTTCCCGAATAACCTTTTTCTTTTAAATAATCGACAAGAGCTTCACCTAAAGTCTCATAATTGTTCTGTCTTTCCACTTTATCCTTTACATAAATCGCGGAGGCAAGCTTGTCTTTCAAAAATTCTTCCACCAGTTTTCTTAATACCGGCTCCGGCTCGAAAAGAGTTACTTTGTCTTTCGGCTTGCCGATTTCTTTAATAATTTTCTCCTCAAACTCAATTATTCTGTCGATCTCTCCGCTTGCCATTTCAAAAGCTGAAAGGATATCGCTCTCCTTCGCATCGCTTCCGCCCAATTCAACCATGTTGATTTTTCCTTTAACTCCCGAAACGAAGGTTTCAAAATTCAGGTTCTCCGCCCTAAGTTCGCTGATTTTCGGGTTTATCGTCATCCGGTCGCCGATCTTCGCGACTTTCACTCCGGCCACCGGGCCATTCCAGGGAATGTTGGATATGCCCAAAGCGGTTGAAGCCGAAATCAAAGCCGCCAAATCGGGATCGTTTTCCTCATCATAAGAAACGATCGTGACTACGACTTGAATGTCCCTCCGGATTCTGTGGTCAAAAAGAGGGCGAATCGTTCTATCCACCAACCGACCGGATAAAATAGCCTCGTCCGATGCCTTGCCCTCGCGTCTTACAAACCGGCTGCCGATAATCTTTCCAGCCGCGTAAAATTTTTCTTCATAATCAACCGTGAGCGGCAGGTAATCAATGTCGCGGTCGGTCTTCCCCATTACCACCGTAACCAAAACGGTTGTTCCTCCGTAAGTCCCCAAAACCGCCGCATTGGCTTGCTCTCCTATCTTCGAAACTTCCAAGGTCAGTTCCCTGCCTCCGATATCAATGCTGAAATCTTTCCTGTTTAAATCCATTCTGCTTATCTTCTTTTCTTTAGGGCCTTAAAAATTATTCTCGGCATCTCGCCTAAATCATGAAAGCCGTCGGTTGCCTCCCTTAGCCTGGCCGATGAGGTCTGCCCGAAAGCGGCGACTTCAACCCCCTTGCCCACTCCCCACTTCAAGTACTCAACGAGCGGGACAAAGTCGCCGTCGCCGGAAACCAAAATCACAATATCAAAAAGGTTCGACATTCTGATGGCGTCAATCGCGATGCCAACGTCCCAGTCGGCTTTTTTCATTCCGCCCGGGAAAATTTGGATGTCCTTGCTTCGGAGTTCAATGCCGGCCTTCTCCAGCGCCTCAAAAAAGGTTTCCTCGCCTGTCGCCGGGTCGCTTTTTACGACATAGGCCAGTGCTCGAACGAGCTTCCTCTCACCCACCAGCTGTTTTATGAGCTCGTTGTAGTTAACTCGCGCGCCGTATAAGTTCTTGGCTGAATGATAGAGATTCTGGACGTCGATAAAAACTCCGACTCTCTGCTCTTTGTTGGGAATGATCGGCATTGCCTTATTTCTTCAGGCCCAACTTCTTAACCAGATTGGAATGGCTCCTCGGAGATTTATTCTCCAAGTAACTAAGAAGTTTCCTTCTTTTCGAAACCATGGTTAAAAGCCCTCTCCTCGAATGTTTATCTTTGGAGTGCTGTTTCAGATGAGTAATAAGCTCGTCAATCTGTTTTGAGACCAAACCAACCTGGACAACGGCTGAACCGGTGTCCATATCGTGAAGTTGATGCTCTTTTATGACGCTCTTTTTCTTGCGAGTAGTTAACATTCGACTTAATGTTAGCAGGCTTTGGGTTTTCCGTCAAAAATAAATCTGTAGCAAAACCGTCGTATAATGATGATTGTTGCAACTTCTCGAAAAGTCGCAAAACCAGCAAACATTATCCAACAGTTAAACCGTCGGATAATGTTTTAAAGCAATGACCGAAATTGAAAAGCTTATAAAAGACTATCTCGATTATTTGGAGATTGAAAAGAATCGATCGCCCTTGACGCGCCGGAACTATGAAAAATCATTGGAAAAGTTTTTGTCGGTATCTGGGGTAAAAGAAATTCACGATATAACCGAGGAAAAAGTAAGGCAGTTTAGATTGAAACTGTCCTCGCCCGAGGTGAAAATCAAAAAAGTCACCCAAGCCCATCACGTTATCGTCTTAAGAAATTTTCTCAAGTATTTGATAAAACGGGATTTCAATGTTTTGTCTCCAGACAAGATCGAGCTCCCCAAAATTCCCGCACGACAAATCCAAATAATCGGCGAGGACGACTTGGAAAGACTGCTCGCATCTCCAAAGGGCAATTCCTTGAGAGTTCTCCGCGACCGCGCCATCCTGGAGACGCTTTTCTCAAGCGGTCTCCGAGTCTCCGAACTCTGCGGCTTGGATCGCTATCTGAACTTGGAGAGGGGCGAGATAAGCATTCGGGGTAAGGGAGATAAGTTAAGGGTGGTTTTCCTGTCTGAAGACGCAAAGAGGACCATTAAAGAATATTTATCGAAAAGAGTTGATGCCGATCCGGCATTGTTTGTGAGTTTCACTAAATCAAAAGACTCTAAAGTTATAGGAAGAATTATCCCCCGCGCGGTTGAGCGCCTTGTAAATTATTACGCCCGCGCCGCCGGAATCCCCAAAAAGATTACTCCCCATACTCTTCGCCATGTATTTGCAACCGACCTACTTATTAACGGCGCCGACCTCCGTTCCGTCCAGGAACTTTTGGGCCACAGCAGTATCCAAACCACGCAGATTTACACGCACTTAACCAATAAGGAACTTAGAGAAGTCCACCAAGCTTTCCACGCCCGCCGCCGCAAATAGCTTTGGCGGGCAAACACGCAGAAGAAAACAGTGGGCGGGGGGAGACTTGAACTCCCACGCCTTGCGGCATTAGCTCCTAAAGCTAACATGTCTGCCATTCCATCACCCGCCCGCTTCATAAAAATACTATAGAAGCTGTAGTTTTTCGATAGTTCGGTTTTACTCACTACAAGAACCCATAGCCTTGACAAACGATATAAAATATGCTTATAATTAAGCAGTATCTTTAACAACTGAAAATCAAAGGTTGGACTAAATCTCTTACGGGAACAAATTGGTTCTGAAACTTTCGGAGCCAGCTTGTTCCCGCAAGAGGCAATCCGAATAGAAACTGCGTGGCCAAAAACGGCCGGAAAGGACTAGAGCGTGCGAACCATCGTTACAGTTGTGACTATAACGCTTCTCGCGCTCGTCGCCGTCGCCGTTGCGGCTGCGACAAACATCTGGTTCGGTCTCGCCTTCTTCACGCTTTCTGTTGGAGGGTTTGTAGTTCACTCCTTCCGACAGATCCCCGCACAACCACCAACACGCGGAGTTCTCACGTTCATCGGGCGAAGGGTAGAACCAACCCTTAACGAGGGGTTCATCTTCCTCCCCTTCTACCCGTGGCTCTTTGGCTTCGTCCCCGTGCCCATCACCAAGATCAACCTGGACCTGAAGGATCAGAAGGTGAGGACACCAGACATGGCCGAGCTCTTGGCTTCGGTCTCGATCACCTACACGCCGGACGAGGCCCATCTCATCGAATTCCTGAACAGTGGGGGCAAAGACGGCGTGGACAATATCCTCGAAGATGTTGTCCGTGAACGCTTGCGATTGTGGATGATCGCTCCCCACGAGGGGCCAGTAGACTGGGAGAGTGCCGTAAAGACTCCGGACCAGGCCACGGCCATCATCGTCCAGCATGTCACGGGAATCGCCCAGCCAGATCCAGATCTGGTCGGAAGACTCCGTCGGGGTAATGCCGTCCAGGCAATTCCCCAGTTGGGCATCATGCTCAACCGCTTGAACGTGACGGACATCGTGCCAACTGGCACTCTCGCTACAGCGGCAGAACTCATGGCGAAGGAGCGACGTGACCAGGTCGGCGAAACGGTCGAACTCCAGCATATCTCTCAGAGGGTCGCTGCCCTCAGGACAGAGCTGGGGATCACAACGCAAGAGGCCATCAATCTCGTGCAGACCGAGCGCGACAAGGTGGTGCGCACCATCGACGAGAAGAGGGTGAGCCTCTCACCGGAGACAGCACAAGTTCTCCCCGAAGCGCTGGCTCGCATCTTCGGTCCACGTCAGGGAGGTCAGCTGTGACACTTATACCTCCTACCCCAATTGCGGCGGCGCAGACCGCAACCAGATCTACTCGGCGACTCGCCTGGACAATCCTGATCGGGATCACCTCGCTCTTCGCCGCCATCGGACTCATCGCGATGGTGGGTCCGGCAGTCGGTCAGCTCGCACAAGTTCAACCACAGCAGCAAGCAACGGTCGCGCAAGCGGCCGCAGACATCGAGGTGAGACGCGGGGAACCCGCGCAGGTCACCCTGAGCCCAGGTTCGTGCTCGCGGTGGATCAACATCAGCTCCGCGGGAAGGTACGACACCTTTCCCTCGGGACCGGTGAAGGTCCACTTCGAAGGCGGCGACGTCTTCGATGACGGCCCGAACCTGAACCCGGACTTCGGCTCCCGCAGTCGCGCACGTTTCTACGTGTGCGCTGCCCAGCCGACTTCCGTCTCCGTCGTCGCGAGATGACGGAGAACCGCAGGGCGGTGTGGGATTTCCACACTGCCCTGCGAGCCCCACAACAAGGTGGGGTTTATTTGTGCCTGCTTGACAAATATCTAAAAATATGCTTTCATTATCAAAGTTATTTAAAAACTATTGGACGGGAGCGAAGTGGTCCTAATGGATTGGAACTACTTTGCTCCTGTTCAGCCCTACAAAAAAATCGAAAGAAAGGAGGAGGGTATGAGAGGAGTACTCACGGGTGTCACAGCTTGGCTACGTGGACTCCACTGGCCGCAGGTGCGACTCCACCGAAACGCGGTCATCGCGATCGGTCTGGTTCTCCTCATCGGCACCACGCTCTTCGTGGCCGTCGTGAACTCGGGGAACATCGCCTCCATCGGCGGAGGCGGATCGGTTGCGGTTTCGACGCCGACGCCCGCGCCAAGCCCAACGGCTGCGCCGGCGACAACCGCGTCACCGACAAGCGCCCCTGCGGCTGGGGTCGCAACCGCGACCCCCACGCCAACGGGAACACCGACTGCGACGCCGAGCGCTACCAAGACGCCGACGGCAACCACCGCATCTGCGGCAACGCCGACTCCGTCGCCAACACCGACGCCGGGGCCAACCGCGGCTCCGACGCCGACTCCGGAACCGATCGTGATCGGACCCAAGGAGGCACGGCAGGTGACCGTGACGTCGTCGGTCAGTCCCTTGATCGTGCTTACCGGCACGTTCAAGGGCACCGATAGCACTGGGTGCTATCGGATCGTCTTCGAGAACGGCTCGAAGAGAAATGACTGTCCGGGAATGATCATCTACCTCACGCAGGAGGAGATGAAGAAGTTCCGCCTCGAGGCGGACGGCCCGGTCACAGTCACGATCCTGACCAAGTAGGGCGGGTATGGAGGAGCGGTGCGCATCCCGCGCACCGCTCCTCCACCGACGGAAAAGCACGGACGACTCCGTGCTATTTTATTCCTGCAAACTAAAACTCCGCCATTCTTGGCGGAGTTTTGTTGTTCCGTTTTATTGAATAAATGTCGGTATAAAGGTGGGGAGACTCTTCGCAATCGCCGCCAAGATTACCGCAATTATCCCGTAAATCAATCTATTCTTAGCGGACTTCAACTTTTCTTCGTCTCCGGCGGCCGTCAAGTAATCAAATGCTGCCCACAAGAAGAAAAAGCCGGCTACGGTGAAGAAAAGAACAAAAGCAAAATTGATGATGCTATCTAGGGCGTTAAGAAACTGCTCCTTGCCCGTAATGTTTACGTTGGGCGGAGTGGTTGCCGCAGCCAAAGCCGCCTTGCTAAAGAGGGCGGAGACCGCCGTGGTCAAAGAAACCAATCCAGCTTTTATAGTAAATTTAGTCATTATTCGCTTCGTTTAGGACTTCGACCTTTTTAAGCATATTAGCATAAACCACAGACTCTGTCCAGCTATTGAAGGTGTGGTCCAACACTTCCTCCGCCGCCCGCGGGAGAGCTTCCACTTAAAATATCTTTAACAACAAGGGGAAGGCCCGTCGCGAGAAGAAGAACCACGAGGCCGATAACAACGTAGAGAAAAGTTCTTTTGGCTGTTTTAATTTGGTCCTCGTTCCCGCCGGCGGTCAAAAACAAAAATGCCGACCAGAGAATCATAAGGGGGGCGACAATTAATCCAATTGTTAATACGAATTGACTTACATTGGCAACTAATTGGACAATGTCTCCGGGGAGTTTCCCAGGAGGTTCAATAATTAGCGGATTGGTCTTCACCCCTGTGCCGTCGGCTAAAACTTTGTGGACTAAGATGTCTAACATCTAACTGTTTGGTATAAATATGGCCTTTATAACAGTACTATAGATAATGTAGGACCCGAAAACAATGGTGAGACCGGTCACGGCTGTGTAAATAGCTGTTTTCCCTTGTTTGATTCTCTCTTCCGATCCGGCGGCTGTTAAAAGCAGGACTCCGCCGTAAATAATAATCGCGGTTGCGAGCGGCACGGCGATATAAATTAGGAAAACAATGACATTGTTAATAAGCCCCTCGCGTCCGACTAATTGCTCCCAGCCGCAGCCGGTCGTGGGACACTCGGGAATAAGGGGGGGTGTCTTCTCTCCGGTGCCCGCTATGGCGCGATGAATTATTTCAAACATCATCTTCTTACGTTATTTATTTCCGTTTCCGCCTGCTCAAGGGCTTGATCGGCGCGGAACCTACCCGTCAATACTGATTCTATCATATTATCGAAAGCGCTTTTAACAACGGTGTTGTCGGACTGTCTCCAGCTTTTGGCGGTCAAAGCCTGGCCGGCGAAAGTCCCTAAAAATGAATCTTGGAGATGACTCTGAATAAGGGCGCGGAGCGCCGGCGGCTTGCTGGTCAAAGCCACATAATTTTTAGCCGCCTCGCCGTTCGTCCCCGCAAAAACAACAAAATCCCAGGCTTCCTTCAGATACCTTGTCTTCGCCGAAACCGCGAGGCCCCAGTAGCTCGCGAAATTAATCGATTGATCTCTGGTAAACTGCGGCGCGGGACTCACTCCAAAATTCAGGAACGGGTTCTTGCCTTTGATAAGAGGAGCTTGCGAAGCATAGGCGAAAATCATGGCCGCTTTCCCTTGGGCGAAGGAATCAACTGAATTCGCGAACGAATCCTCCCAGGTATAATAAGAACTTTGGGGCGAGACAAACTGGGTATAAAAATTGAGGGCGGCGCGGCCGTTCTGGTTATTCAAGGCCGCGCGCCCCGAAAAATCATCAATCATCGGAGTCTTGAATTGGAGCATAACCAGGTTAAGAATGTCGGTCGCGTTTACAATGCTCTTCCCAGTGCCTCCGATCGCGGCTCCCGACTTTGAGATGCCGCCGGAGTCAAATTCTCTTACTTTTAAAATCGTCGATTTAAAATCGTCCCAAGTCGCAGGCGGAACGGCAATTTTTTTGTTATTAAAAATGTCTTTGTTATAGAAAAGCCCGAGCGTATCGACGGAGAGCGGCAGGGCGAAGATTTGGTTCTCCGAAACGAAATCCGACTCGGCCACATCGGGATAGATTTTCCTAAAAGAGGTGATGTCTATCTGGTCGGCTCCCGCCGGAACGATTTTATTGCCATGCTTGGAGAACCAGGTGTTGTGAAACATAAGAATATCGGGTCCTTCTCCGGCAGCCAAAGCGTCGATGAGCTTCCTCTCGTAATCGCTTTCGTCCACCCGCGTATAGTTAACGGAAATTTGAGGGAAAAGACTTCTAAAACTTGAAATTGTCGCACCCCATACACTGGGAGCGTCCCCGACTCCCCATAGTTTAAGCTCCGCCTTGGGTTCGCTTTGTCTCGACCCGGGCAGAAATCCGGAAAAAGCCAGAACGAAAAATAAAAGTATGAGGCCGCCGATGCCCAGGATAATAAGCTGGTTTTTAGAAAATGGCATACATTAAGTATAAAGTTTTTGGGACTCCTTGCCACTCAAATCACGATCGCGCCGACGACCTTATCGCCCGGCTTAAGACGCATAATGCGCACTCCCTGCGTTGCCCGCCCGGCCTTCCTTACCCCTTTAAGAGGAGTCCTTAAAATCTGACCCCGGAGGGAAATCGCGAGCAGTTCCGTCTCGTCGGTTAAAACGTGGGAAGAAACCACCCGGCCTGTTTTATTGGTGACCTTGGCCGTCAAAATTCCGCTCCCGCCCCGGCTTTGAATCTTATATTGCTTGAGCGGCGTTTGTTTGGCAAACCCGTTACTCATAACGATGAGAAGATTTCCGGCCTTGTCCGGAGAAATTACGTCAAACGAACTCACTGAATCGTCTTTCTTCAAGGTAATCCCCTTTACCCCGGCAGCCGAACGGCTCATCCTACGCACGGCTGATTCTTTGAATCTGATGGCTCGGCCATGGCTGGTCGATAAAATCATTTGGTCGCGGGGCAAAACAAACTTAACCCAACGAAGCACGTCTCCTCTTTGGAGCTTGATGGCAATGATGCCGCTCTTTCGCACATTCCCGAAGTCGCCGACGGCCGTTTTCTTCACAACGCCTCGGCTCGTAACCATCGCCAAGAATCCCGATTCGGATTTCCTGTCATCGCCGTAAGTTAAGACAGCGCTCACTTTTTCTTCACTGGGAATCTCCAGAAAATTGTGAATGGCTTTGCCGCGGCTAACGCGGCTGCCCACCGGAATTTCGTGAACCTTCGTCTGGAAAACTTTTCCGCTTTCGGTGAAGAAAAGAATGTTGTCATGGGTCTTGGAGCGAACGAAGTGCGCGAGCATGTCCGCTTCGCCGACTTCGCTCCCCACGAGCCCCTTCCCCCCGCGCTTCTGAGCCTTGAATGTCCCCGGCGGCAAACGCTTAACGTAGCCGTCGTGAGACATGGTGATAATTGTTTCCTCCTGCGGAACCAGATCTTCAGGGCTCAATTCTTTCAATCCCCCCACCTGAACTCGGGTTCGCCTGCCATCGCTAAATTTCTCCTTAACTTCTTTTAATTCCGATTTTATGACGTCCAAAATTTTCTCCGGGCTCTTTAAGAGCAAGGTTAAATCTTTGATGAGCTTCAGCTTTTCCTTTAGTTCGTCTTCAATCTTTCGCCTTTCCAAGGCGGCCAAGGTCTGCAAACGCATCTCCAAAATGGCGGTTGCCTGAAGGGCGCTCAATTTAAATATGGAAACTAATTTTTTGTGAGCCTCTTCCTTATCGGCCGACTTCTTGATGGTCACGATAATCTTGTCTATTTGAGACAGGGCGCGGGAGAGACCCTCCAGAATGTGGGCCCGCTCTTTGGCTCTCGCTAAATCAAATTCCGCCCGCCTCCGCACCACTACCTCGCGGTGGAGAATAAACCCGACCAATACGTCCTTTATGGACATCGTCTCGGGCTTAAGTTCCGGGGTTAAGGCCAAGATATTCATGTGGAAATCTTTTTGCAGGTCGGTCGCGCGCCAGAGCTGATTCAAAATCTTCTGGGGTATGGCATCGCTCTTCAGATCAATCGCAATTCTCAAACCCTCCTTGTCAGATTCGTCCCTTATATCCCTAATACCCTCGATCTTTTTCGCTTGGACAAGCTCGGCCATCTTCAGAATCAATTCTGATTTGTTCACCTGATAGGGAATTTCTCTCACAACGATTTTTTTATCCTCAACTTCGGCCAAGGCCCTCACGGTTATCGCTCCGTGGCCCGCGACATAAGCCGCGACGATGTCCTTTCTGTTAAAAATAATTCCGCCGGTCGGGAAATCCGGCCCTTGGATAAATTCCATCAAATCCGTCGGGGTAGCCTTGGGGTGTTGAATAAGATGAACGGCGGCGTCAATCACCTCTCCCAAATTGTGCGGAGGGATTTTGGTCGCCATTCCGACCGCGATGCCGTCCGAACCGTTAATTAAAAGGTTGGGGATTTTGGTCGGGAGCACCGTGGGCTCTTGCTTCGTGCCGTCATAGTTAGGAACGAAATCAACCGTTTCTTTTTCGATATCGGCCAAAAGCTCTTCGGCAACGGCAGATAACCGGCACTCCGTGTAACGCATGGCGGCCGGAGAATCCCCGTCGATCGATCCCCAGTTTCCCTGACCCTGAATAAGCGGATACCTTAAAGTGAAATCCTGCGCCATCCTGGCAATCGAATCATAGATGGCTAGATCGCCGTGCGGGTGGTATCTACCCATAACGGACCCAACCACATTCGCGGATTTTCTCAACTTCGCCGTATGAGTTAACCCGTCCTCAAGCATCGCCCAGAGTATTCTTCGGTGAACGGGTTTCAGACCGTCCCTCACGTCCGGCAGGGCGCGGGCGACTATTACCGACATAGCGTAGTCCAAGTAAGACTCTTTAAGCTCGGCGGTTATTTCGCGCTTTTCTATTTTTCCTTCAGCCATATCAGCTTAATTCCCTCCTCTTCTAAATCTTTAGCCTTGAGGGTAATTTTCTCCTCGACTTCCGCCTTCCCGCCGAATTCTTCCAGCAAAGATTTTTTGTCTTTGACTGCCGTTGGAATGACCAGTTTGGGTTCGATTTGTTTAATTAAATTTATAGCTTGCCTCACGCTTAGGTAGGGAGATCCGATTGGCAGAAGGAGAACTTGAACGCCCTCCAGCTTCTCCAGGGACTCGTCCTTCAATTCTTTGGTTAGCGGCCCCAAAAAACAGAGACGAATCCCATCCATATCTACAAGATAAATCGTTCGCAGTTTATCGGCGCTTGATTCTTCCGGCAACGGAATGCCCCTCACTATAACTCCCGAAACCTCGTATTCTCCGGGGATCGCGATAACGCCGCCCGATGCCGGAAAATCCATCCCGCCCGGCGCCTCGGTTCTTAAAGCCAATTTGCCTCGACCCTCTTCCGGGGAGGCGGTCTCCCCGCCCGAAAGCACGGGATCTACCATCAAACTAAAGCCAGAGGCCTGACACTTCACGCCTCCGGACTTAAGGAGACTAATAACCATCGCTCGAATTTTACCATGATTCAACTTGCTTTTCAATCGGGCATAACATATAATCACCAACCGTATCTTCGAAATTCATGAGAACGCCAATTGCCAGAAAATCCGAAACCGCCCAAATCCAGCTTCTAAAAGACGAACCGGGCCTGATGCCGCTTTTGAAAGTTGGCGACCTTGTTCAAGTCACGCTTTTAGAAAGGGCTAACCGCGCCGTTTATTTTGACGTCCCGCAAGTTGGAACCGGCGTGATCTATGGGATGGAGCTCACAAACGCCAAGGACATTTTGAGGAAATTGTCTCCGGGGGACACCGCCACCGCTAAGGTGGTTCTGCCCGAAAACGACGAAGGCTTGATAGAACTTTCTTTGGCCGAGGCCGGCAGACAGAAGGTCTGGCAGGAAGTGCGAGAGCTTAAAGACCGGGATGAGTCCGTGACGGTAAAAATCGTAAGCGTTAATAGCGGCGGATTGATCGCCGACTTAAACGGTCTCCAGGCCTTTCTCCCGACTTCCCAGCTTGGAAACAAGAACTATCCGCGCGATGCCGAAGGTGATAAGGGCAAGATAATTCTGCAGCTTCAGAAATTCGTGGGGACCGAAATGACCGTGAAAATCCTGGGACTTAACCCAAGGACCAACAAACTCATTATATCCGAACAAGAAGTGGCGACTGAAAATGTGAAAGAGCTTCTGCTGAAATACCAGCCGGGAGACGTTGTCTCCGGAATCGTAACCGGAGTCGCCAACTTCGGAGCTTTCGTGAGGTTTGCCGACAACCCGGAAATTGAAGGACTGATTCACATTTCCGAACTTGACCACAGACTTATTGAAAATCCGAAGGAAGTCGTAAAAATCGGCGACTTGGTCCAGGCAAAAATTATCGAAATTAAGGACGGTCGGGTTTCACTCTCCTTGAAAGCTCTGAAACCGGATCCCTGGCAGAAAATCGAGGAACGGTTTACCTCTGGCGGCACGGCCAAGGGAACCGTTTACAAGGTCACTCCTTTTGGGGCCTTCATCAAGCTCACCGAAGATATTTTGGGATTGATCCACGTCTCGGAATTCGGATCGCTCGAGGAGCTTAAGAAAAATTTGGAGAAAGACAAATCCTATAATTTCCTTATCGATTCCGTTAAACCCGAGGACAAAAGAATTGTCCTAAAACTTATAGCTAAAGAAGAAGAAAATCCGGCAAACCAATAAACTCCATGGCCAAAAAAAGCGTGACTCAAAGGATTAAAATAACGAAGGGTGGAAAACTAAAGAGGCGTCACATGGGCTTGGGACACTCTCGAGCCGGAAAAAGCGGGCGGGTGATCAGAATGAAAAGATCGACGAGAAGAATCAGTCGAACGGATTTTAAAACCGTGAACAAGTACTTAAGTTAAATGCCGAGAGTAAAGAGGGGCGTCACTGCCGGGAGAAAAAGAGCCAGAATTTTAAAGGCCGTGAAGGGCTTCCGGTGGGGCAGAAAATCGAAAGAGCGGGCGGCCAAGGAGGCACTGCTTCATGCCTGGAACAGGTCTTTCAGGGGCAGGAAGGAAAAGAAAAGAACCTCTCGCCGCTTATCGCAAACCAAAATCAACGCCGCCTCCCGGCTCGAAGGCGTTTCTTACAGCCGCTTAATCGCCTCATTGAAAAAGAAAGGAGTAGCTTTGAATAGAAAGATGCTCTCGGAAATCGCCGAAGGGGAACCGGCAACCTTCAGACGGATCGTTTCCGAGGCGACCAAGAAATAAAGTTATAGGCTTTCTCCAAAAGCGCGACTGGTTCTTTATGAATCGTGAGTAGACGCTTCCCGTCCTCGTAGCGAAACCACCCGAAGCCTTCATGCTCCTCGGAGATTTTAATTTGCCTTTGCCTTGTCTCCGCCAGATAGAAAATTACCGTTTTAAAGATCCGCTGTTTTTCCCTGAAGAAAGTGTATTTTTCGTAAGTCTTGAATCGGCTCTTTAATTTCAAATCGCTTGGCCTTAACCCCGTTTCTTCAGCCGTTTCCCTTAAGGCCGCCCGAAAACTGGTTTCTTTGGCAGACTCCTCTTTGCCGCCGCGCCCATCCTTGGGCAAGGTTTCGATCTTCCCTTTGGGGAAAGCCCAATACCGCCCGCCGTGATAAAGCAAAAGAAACTTCGGTCCTTCTTTGGTTTTTCGATAGATAATAATCCCAGCTGAAATTTCTCTCATTCTTCTACTTAAGCATTTTCAACATTTTCTCGACTGGCCAGGCATTAATAATGTCGCTTTTTTCCGCCCAACCGCGCCTGGCTTGGGAGATACCGTAATCCAAGAAACCGATCTGGTTTATATTATGGGCGTCGGAGTCTACAGACATCTTTACGCCCGCCTCAACACATTTTCTAATATATTCATCCTTTAAATCAAGCCGCTCGGGTTCCCCGTTAATCTCCAAAACCGTTTTGGTCTTCTTGGCAAATAAAATAATCTCCTCCATATCAAGGTCGCAGGCCTCTCGTCTCCCGATGACGCGGCCTGTCGGATGAAAGATAATATCAACATTTTTATTGGCCATGGCCCTTTTTAGCCTTTCGGTTTGAGCCTCACCAGGCAAATTAAAGTAGGAATGGATTGACGCTCCTACAATATCGAGTCTCGCAAGAACGCTATCCGATAAGTCCATCCTCCCGTCCTTTAAGATGTCGCACTCGATGCCGGTAAGAATTCTGAAGTTAATTCCAGATTTCTCGAGCTTACTATTGATACGGTCAATCTCTTTGATTTGTTTCAAAACCCTGGTATCGTTCAGCCCGTTCACCATGGCCAGGTGTTTCGAGTGATCGGTTATGGCAATATACTTCAGGCCCAGCCCTCTCGCGGGCTCTACATACTCCTCAATTCCATTGCCGCCGTCGGTCCAGTCGGTTTGAATCTGCAAATCACCCATTAGGTCTCCGTAGCCAATCGAGTTCGGTAATTTATGGGCTTCCGCTAAACTCACCTCTCCCCAATTTTCCCGCATTTCAGGCGGGACGAACTCGAGTCCCAATTTTTTATAAACCTCTTCTTCAGTTTTACCGGCAATTTTTGCCCACTTTTGGATTTTCGATTTTGGATTTTGGATTTTGTTAAATAGCCCGTATTCATTAAGCTTCCAGCCCTTCTTCACGGCAATTTTCCTTAAAGCCACGTTGTGGTCTTTGGACCCAGTGAAATAGGCGAGGGCCGCGCCGTAGGAAGGCTCCGGCACAACTCTTAGATCAGCATCAATACCATCCTTCAGGTGTACGGACGATTTCGTTCCCCCCTTGCCGTAAATCCTTACCACCTCCGGAAACTTAACAAAAACTTCCATCACGGGGGCTGTATCTTTAGCAACAACTAAAATATCCAAATCGCCTATAGTTTCTTTTCTTCTCCGAAGTGACCCCGCAACTTCAACGGCCTTAACGCCATTCACCTTGAGCAACAAACTTTTCAGCCTTTCGGCTATAGGCAGGGCGCGGCCTAAAAGCATCCGCCCCCCGGATTTTGACAAGAATTCAATTCCTTTCAAAATATTTTCTTCGCTTTTAATGCCGAAGTCTTCGAGATTCCTAATCTTGCCCGCCTTAGCCGCTTTCTCTAAGTCGTTCAAGTTCTTCACGCGAAGCTCACTGTATAATTTCTTAATACTCTTTGGACCCAAACCCTCAACTCGCGAGAGTTCCGAAAGATTAACCGGCGTCTTCTTTTTTAAATCTTCATAATATTTTAGTCTGCCGGTTTTTATAAGCTCCTCGATTTTCTCGGCAATAGAAATTCCAACGCCGGGAATATCCTTCAGGGCCCTTAATCCGGCCTTCTTATAAATATCACCCAAGTCGTCCTCCAAATTATTAATCGTCTCTGCGGCCTTCTCGTAAGCGCGGGGCTTAAAAGCCACGCCTTGCATATCAAGGTGGATAGCAATCTCTTCCAAGATTTTTGCTATTTCCGGGTTCCTCATCCCATTACGGAGTAGTTCGCGGGGTGTGGTTAAGCGGGGATGTCGGCCTTGCGTGTTTGGCCCTGGGGAAAACCAAGTCGGGAGCCAGAAAGATAATGACCGCGGCGACGGACGCCATGATGCTCGCGGCTACGAAAATAAATTGGAATCCAAAAGCTTGAGCCACAATTCCTCCCAAGAAACCGGTTATACCGGAGGCCAATGCCAAAACGGTGCTATCCAGCGACAAATCGAAAGATATTTTCCCTTTGTCGAGATGACGGTTATAAATTCCCGACCAGGCCGGCGCGTAAAGGCCGAAGGCAATGGCGTGAAGAATTTGAACCAAATAGAGTTGAGGTACGCTTCTCACAAGAGTAAAAGAGAAAGCGGCGATGGAGGCCAGAACAAGTCCGGAGAGCAAAACATAAAAATCGTCCTTTTCGCCATCGGTCCGATCAAGGAAAGCGGCGATGGGCAACTGAATCAGGGCGCGGATTAACCAATAGATTGAGGAAACAATCCCTACGGTAACGAGGGTGGCGCCGGGGATATTTTGGATTACAAAAACAGAAAAAATAGGATTGATTAACCCCCAGCCGCTGAAAAGCACCAAGTCTGACAAAACAAAGTGTCTTATGACCTTATTTACTTTAAAGGCCTTGAGCCAGTCGCCGGAGAAAAACCTTTGCGAATGATAATCTTTCATTGTGCTAGCTTACTTTGAACTCCAGAGTTTCCCCGGAAAGACTTACGGAAACGGTCGATCCTTCGCCAATCTCCTTCTTTAACATTCTTTCGGAAAGGGGACCGCGCAGTTTCTCGGAAATTACTTCTCTCAAGGGCCTAGCCCCAAAAGCAGGGTCATACCCCAGCTCTGCAATTTTCTTCACCACCTCGTCGGTAAATCCGATTTCCAGATCCTTCGACTCCTTCAGGGTTTTGGCCAGCCCGTTTAATTGGAGACGGCTTATGGCTATAACGTCATCGAGGCCGAGCGCCTTAAAGACAACGATGCTGGAGAAGCGATTCAGGAGTTCCGGTCTGAAGTATTGAGTAAGCTTCTTTTTTAGTTCTAGGGATATATCTTCCATTGTCTGGCCGGCCTCGAGGGAGGATTTAATGAAGTCTGAGTGGGCATTCGAGGTCGCGATAATGATTGTATTTTGGAAATTGACGAGCCGGCCCAAAGCATCGGTCAATCTCCCGTCATCAAAAACCTGCAGGAAAAGATTTAAAATATCGGGATGCGCTTTTTCGAACTCATCCAAGAGTACCAGACCGTAGGGTTTTTCTAAAATGGCATCGGTCAAGCTCCCCGAAACCGTTCCGTCGCTAGAACCGATAAAGCGGGCCAGGCTTTGCTTCTCCTGATACTCGGACATGTCGAACCTGACCATGGCTTCTTCCGAACCGAATTGGATTCTCGCCAAAATTTTCGAAAGTTCGGTTTTGCCAACGCCAGTCGGCCCCACAAATAGAAAGGCGCCGATTGGTCCGCCCTTGCGGGATAGTCCGCTCCTATATTCTCTTAGCGCGCGGGAGACGATGGAGACGGCCGGCTCCTGATCGACCAGATTTTCATGAATAATTTTCTCCAAGCCCAAAAGCTTCTCGGCCTCTTTTTCGCCGGCTCGCCTTAGGGGAACATTTACCCGCCTCTCGGCAATTTCAATAACATCGTCTCCGGTCAGCCGCTTCTTTCCGTTATGGCTTGCATTGGAGAGAGCTTCTTTCAGGAGTTCGTCGGCCGACAGGGGCAAGAGTTTTTGATGAAAATACTTCCGGGCCAAGTCGACCGCGACTTTTATGGCGGCGAAGGTGACATCAACTTTGTAAATATTTTCCAAGAGCAAGCTGTCGTAGGCTAAAATCAACTCTGCTTCATCCGGGGTTATTTCCTCGATGCGAATCGCCTGAAAGGCTTCGGCAAAAGAACTGTCCCCTTGAATAAACTGCTTGTATTCCCTGGGGTAGGTGCTCCCGATAACCGGGAAATCATTGGATGAAATTATTGGGACCAGTATGTGCGCCGCCGAGAGCCCAGTCCGGTCGGCGGTTCGGGAAAGATTTTGAATATCGGGGATATAGAGAATAATGTTTTGGGCGCGGGTAATCTCATCGAAAATCAGCTTTATCCTCCCTTGCAGCTCCCCTTGATCCGCCCCGGAGAGGAGAGCACTAAGGTCGAGCTCGACCACTCTTTTATCAAAAAGCGGCCGGGGAACCTGGTCCTGGATAATCATATAAGCCAAATGCCCCACTATGGTGCCTTTTCCGGCGCCCGCCTCCCCGACCAAAATGGCGTTCGGTCGATTGGGCCGCGAGAGTATATCCAAGAGTTCCCGATACTCATTGGCGTGGCCGATGAGGAATCCGGTCTTGCTCGCGCGAGCCATATCGGTAAGGTCGTTCGAGAACCTGTCCAGGGCCGGAGTCGGTCTCGCCGTCCAGGCGCGGTTCATGAACCGGTGAGTCAATCCGTAAGATTGGCTCCCAAATCCCCCCAGAGACGAAGGCAGACGGTTCAGCCATCTAAGTTTTTTTCTAAAACGGCCGAAGATGAGAGCTTTCTCCAGGTCGCCCGGATCGATTTCGAACAAATCAAAAAGTTTAATCAAAGACTTGTCGCCCAAAACGCCTAAGGCGGCAAAAAGATCGGGAGCCGTTATGTTATTGCCTTGACCTAAGTTGGCCTGATCCAAGGCTAAAATCAGGAGACCTAGAACATCAATCATAATTTCTTCATCAGAGGATTTCACCTCCCCGCTTTCCTTCAGATATTCATTGAGTTTGGCTTGAAGCTCGAGCGTGGGAACATCCAAGCGTCTTAAGGCTTCCTCGACCCCGCCGGTTTTTAGAAGTTCATGGGCCAGCCGCAAGTAAAAATTTCCGCCGAGGACCATGGTTCGATCCCTCGCTTCGACAATTAAAGAAAGCACTTGGGGAGCAAGATACCAAGCCAGATTCACGTCTCCGGTTTTAGGCATTTGTCTTAGCGCGTACCTGGCCCTGCCGCGATGGACTAGCCAGTCCCCCAGATAGAGAAAAATTAAAGCCCCGAGCGCCCTAATGGAAGAGAGTTCGGAGAGGAGAGCGATTGCGCCTCCCACAACGAGGAGTACCAGCCATATATTAAAAACGAGATTGGCGACCTTATAGCCGAAAGACCCCAATTGAAAACTGGAGTCGATGAAATAAAATTTTCGGTTCTTGGTCAGATTACTCTTATCGGTAGCCATGGTTCTAAAATTTTGAATACCAAAAAGGCTGGTAGGGCAAGCCACAAGAAGTAGAAAAAAATCGCGGCCAGGATAAATGCCAGGTATGCAAAAAATCCGATGATGAGTCGCAGGGTTCGCCACCAAATTCCCATAAAGAAACCCAAAAGAGATCTATCCTGATAAAGAGGCTGGAAAAAATTGCGGAGGGTGACTTTAAGGGCGAGGCTGTTCTCCATCCGCCCAAGCATTTGGAAAACTTTTCGAAGAGAGAAGTGAAAACTGTCTATATACCAGTGCTCGACAAATCCTAAGATGGAAAGGATAAATCTGATTGAGATAAAGACCGGGAAATATGTCATGCCATCATTATAACCCATTTGCAGTCGCCTATTATATAATGGTTATATCACGTGGATAAATTTAGAGAATTAGAGAATCTGCAAAAAGAAATGGCCTCCGACCAACGGCTCCCGCTTCTGGAATCGAATTTGGTTTTCGGCGAAGGCAGCCCAGAGGCGAGAGTTGTCTTTATCGGAGAAGCGCCCGGGCTTTATGAAAATTTGGAGATGCGCCCTTTTGTGGGGAGGGCCGGAAAACTCTTGGACGAACTAATCAAGAAAATTGGCTGGGAGAGAAAAGATGTCTATATCACTAATATCGTTAAGCGGAGACCGCCGGAGAATCGCGACCCCAGCCCGGAGGAAATCGCCTCTTACGCCCCCTATCTTGACAGGCAAATCGAAATTATAAATCCGAAAATAATAATTCCTTTGGGCAGGTTTGCCATGAATTATTTCCTGCCCAACGCCAAAATTTCCGAAGATCAGGGAGAAATATTTCGCCTTGAAAAGAGACTTATCGTGCCGCTCTACCACCCGGCCGCCGCCCTGCGCGGAACCTCCGTCTTGGGAAAGTTGACCGAGTCGTTCACTAAATTACCGGCAATTGTCCAAAAATATGACGAGTTCGTCTCTACGCTAAAAGAACAGGAACCTCGGGAGGAGGATAATAAAAAACAGACAACTCTTTTCAAGCTTTAGATTCTTCAATTAAAATTAAATCGCGTTTTCTTAATTCCTCAAGTGCGCCTAAATCTCTGTCCGCGGCAATTAAGTTCGCGATTTCTTCACCGCCTAAGAAATGGGGCAGAATGACATAATCGGCCCCCGCGGCATAAAGAGTTTTTGCTTCATATTCGCTATCGCCGGTTAAAATAACTCTCCCTTTCGGATTTCTCTCTTTTAAAAGGCTAAGTATCGTTAAATTGTCTTTCATGTCCGGTGCCGTGGAAATAACCAATCTGGCTTGGTTCAACCCAACCAATTCCTGAATATCGCTGTCGGTAATATCACCGTAGATAGCGGGAACGTTTTTTCCTTTCCAGGATTTAACGAGGAATGGGTTCAAATCAACCACCGCAAATTTTAAGCCGCCTCTAGTAAGCGCCCGAATGATGCCGCTGCCCATCCGATGGGCGCCCACTAAAACTACGTGTTCCGTGAGCTCCAGTGGAATTTCTTCGCTTTCAACAATTGACTTGCGCAATTCGAAAATTTTAAGCAGTGGCTTAAGTCCTCTGTAAATCTTCTCGCCGTAATTAAATAAGTAAGCCGAAAGAAAAATGGTAATTATGCCGATCAAGGTGACCAGGGCAACTTCATTTTGAGTCAGGTGCCCCAGTTTATATCCCAGCGCCACCAGGATTAAACTAAATTCGGAAATTTGGGCTAAAACGAGACCCGTCATCAAAGAGGTCCTCGAGGCATATCCCAAGAGCCCCATAATCACCATCACTATCAGCGGGTTCCCGACGAGCACGAATAAGGAAAGCCAAACGGCCGGCATGCTTAAGCTAAAATCGGCGCTGCCCATGAGGCTCGCTCCCAAGCCCACAAAGAAGAGTATCAGGAAAAAATCGCGGAGTGGTCGGAGGCGCGAGGCAATTTGATAGTGTTCGGAGGAGCCGGCTAAAGCCAAACCGGCCAAGAGACCGCCGATTTCAATCGAGAGGCCAACTAGGGGTGAGGCAACGAGCGTAGCAACTCCCAAAACCCACGCCAAACTGAATAAATAAAGCATCTCGGTTGAAGAACCGATTAAGTCGAGGATTTTGGGCAACAGCTTCGAGGCGAGCACGGTTAATCCAATAAAGCCGCTGCCCAAAAGCGCGGTTTTCACAAAACCGGCATAGGATATTTCCGCTCCCAGTCCCGAGAGAAAAATTAAAGCTAAAACCGCGACCGCGTCCTGGACCAAAAGAACGCCGACTGCAATCCGACCGTGAAGACTGGAGAGCTCCCTTTTTTCGGAGAGGAGCTTAACGCCGATAATGGTTGAAGAAAAGGTTAGGGCGGCCGCGATATAAAGCGAAGCTAAATTGGAAAATCCCAAAAAGGTTAAAATAAAAAATCCGGCTGCGAAAGTAAAAATCACCTGTCCCAAGCCGACTACGAGGCTAGGGATACCGACGTGCTTTAAATAACGGAAGTCCATCTCCAGACCAACGATAAAAAGCAGAAGCGCTACGCCGATAGAAGCCAGACTGCCGATTGATTCGAGACGGCTAAGCTCGAGGGCGCCCCAAGCGCCGATGCCCAAACCAGCCACAATAAACCCCAGCATAGTCGGCTGGTTTAAAAGATGGGCGACAAATCCCGCCGCGGCCGCAATAACAATAATTAAAGCGATTTCTGTAAATAGGGTCATTTTGTGCCTCCGACGGGAATCGAACCCATACCACCTCCTTCGGAGGGAGACGTTGTATCCATTCAACTACGGAGGCCGTGAGATATGAACTGTGAGCCGTAGATCGGCAAATCAATTCTAAATTAGTTGCAGTATTTCATAAAGCCCGCCCAAAAGAAAAACGGCGATGAGTAGGCGGCTAAACCAGCCAAACGTTTTTATCTTTCCGTACATTAAAATCACCATGATGCTCTCGAGCGCCAAGAAAACTCCTCCCGAGATGCCGACCAGTTTTATAAAATTGCCGAGCCCAGCGAAATAAAGCGCGATGGGAGATAAGGCGACGAGGAGAGGTACCGCTAACGCGGGTAATTTGAAATCAGAACTTAAGATGCCTCGGAGTTCCAGCCCTAAGAAAACATAAGAGGTCCATAATGAGAAAATCCCGAGCCAGCCAATCATCTCACGAAGCCCTGGGGGCGCCGAGACAATTCCAGAGACGGCATCCGCCGAAACTGTCCCGGATAATCCGACAATGCCCAAGACAAAGAGCAGATAAACCAAAGCCGGAAAACTCGTCCCCAGAATAATTGTTTTCGAAATTTTTGATTCCGGAAGCCCGCTCGACCGAAAATAACTCCTTAAAGACGAAATGCCCGCCCTGCCGTAAAGAGCAAAAAGGATTGCTCCGTAGGGGAGAAACGCTTCTCCAAGATTTATATCCGTCAATGCCGCCTTTTCAAATTTCGGCAGGCCGTAAACAAAAACCACTAAGACTATGAGCGCCATGGCTAGGGTTACCAAAAATTCGAAACCAGCCAGGCGCTTAACCGATAAGATGTTGGCTAGGGCAGCGGTCAGCCAAAAAATTAGAACGCCCACCAGGGGATCTATTCCCGGGAGGGCTATTTTAATAAATGAACTTGAGAGAACAAGATAAATGAGCAGGATAAGCACGATTCCGACCACGGTTGTGAAAAGCGACGTCCAGAATCCCCAATTACCAAGATAGATTTTGGAGAGCCCCACGAAACGATGATCTTCGGCAGTCGAGGAAAGTAGGGTGGAGTACATCAGGTGAATTCTTGTAACTGCGAAAGTAAACGCTCCCAAATAAAAAAGGCCGACTAGGAACCCTGCTTCAGAAAAAACATAGGGCAAGGCGAACATTCCCGCCCCTATGATTAGGGACGATAAGAGTCCCGCCGGGAGAATCAGTTCCTTAAACCACTTCGAAAACTTCGTCACCCTCCCTTACCTTGTCCTTAACCTTAATGCCGACCTCTTGTCCTTTTTTCCCGGTATCAACTTCTTTGTGGTCATACTGCATCGATTTGGCGTTGTCCTCAAAGTCGGTGCTGGCTCCTTTAAAATGGAGCCTGGTCCCGGCTTTCACGTCCTTCTTGAATTTCACGATGGCAACTCCCAATTTGCCGTAGTAGTGAGTCACTTCGCCAATCGCCTCCGGTGTTTTTTCGTTCATTTTTATAATTTATGCCTTCCTTCGACAAGCTCAGGATAATTGATAGTGAGCAGTGTCGAACTATTCGACCTTTAGTGGTTATGATTTTTAGCGTCCTCTTTCTCTACCAGATCCATAATTTTTGCTATAAGCTCCTTGGGGTCGGGAGAATAAATTATCTTACCCTTCATTTCCTCGGCGCGGTAAGATTTCTCGACGATAAGCTTCACCACCTCATCCGTCTCCCAATCGCCTTCCAAAACCCCAATCGGTTTTTTGTCTTCAAAAGCGATGGTAAATTCATTGATCGTGCCAATTCTTCCGCAACCAACGATAACCGCGTCCGCCATCCTGGTTAATAAAAGATTTCTGCCGCTATAGCCGGCGCCGGTATAAAAGATGGCGTCGTGATAGTCAACCGGCAATTTATACGCTTCAATGTGCTCGCGCTTCGTTCGAGCCGGGGAGACGCCCATCACCATTCCGCCCTCTCCCTTCGCGCCCTTGGCCGCCCAGAGGGGAAATCCCGTCGTCGCTCCGGTAACCAAAACTGCCCGGTGACGAACGATTTCCCTGCCTAACTCTTCCCCCTTCTTGGCCGAATCTTCGCCGCAATGTCCGGTTTCAGCTGCCCCGGAGACGCAAATCTTAAATCTTGGATAACTATCTTCCATAACTACTTATTTATAACACAACCTCATCCCCCAGCGAAGGAACTATGGCCTGAACCGCAAACTCATCTCTGATTCGGGTTGCCAGTATCTCACTCGGCACGACTTCTCCCTGGACGACAAAAACCTCCTTCAAACTCTTCCTGGCCGGGGAGAGCCAATTCAACAATTTCTTTTGATCGGCGTGGGCGGAATAGCTGGAGATTGATCTCACGCGGCACTTGACGGGAACCTCCTCTCCAAATATTTTTACCGATTGCGCTCCGTCCTGAATTCTTCTGCCTAGTGATCCTTCAACCTGATAACCCATAAAAAGTATGGTGCTCGCGGGGTCAGACAAATAACGCCGCTCGTGATGAACGATTCGTCCGCCGTGAGACATGCCGGCGCCGGCCATAATTACTTTAGGTGACGGCACGTTATTTATGGCTTTCGACTCTTCGGTGGTAAGGGTGGTCGTGAGCCCAGGAAAACTGAAAAGCGAGTCGCCTGCCGCAATCAATTTCTTGGCTTCGCTATTGAAATATCCTTCGTGCCACTTATAAACGGCGGTGAGCTTAATGGCTAAGGGGCTGTCAAGAAACATCGGTACTCTCGGGATTTTTCCCTTCTCAATAAGCTCATTAATCGCAAAAAGCAGTTGCTGGGTACGCTCCATGGCGAAAACGGGAATAAGAAGAGTCCCTTGGGAAAGAACGGCTTCTTCGATAACGTCCTCCAATAAATCGGGGCCCTTACCGCCTTCCAGGTGAATCCTGTCGCCATAAGCCGATTCAATAAGACAATATTGAACGGGTTCTAGGGGATCGCTTTCTTTGATAAGTGGAGGGGAATAATTGCCCAAGTCTCCGGAGAAAACGATCTTTTTACCAAAACCCTCGAAAACCATAAAAGCCGATCCCAAAATGTGCCCGGAATTTTTAAGCGTTACCTTGAAACCGTGGACATTAACGGGTTTGTAATAATCAACTGTTTCCCAAAGCGACATAATCCCCTCAACGTCTTTAACTGAATAAAGTTCGGATTGGCCTTCCCGTTCCGCCTCACGCCTCAAAATATCCCGTGAATCAAGCAGAAGCTCGCGGGCAAAATCTTTGGTGGGCGGCGTCGAGTAAACTCGCCCCCTGAAACCGTCCTTATAAAGTTTCGGCAGAAGACCCGTGTGATCAATGTGAGCGTGGGTTACAAAAACCGCTTTTATCTCCCGTGGGTTAAATGGAAAAGGCTCAAAGTTGTGACGCTCGCAAAAATTGCTGCCTTGATGGAGACCACAGTCAACCAAGATTTTCGTCTCATCTTGAGAGAGCAAATAATTCGAACCTGTAACCGTTCGGGCGCCGCCTTCAAATTTAAGCGTCATCAGTCAAAATTGTCTTTTGATTATACTCTGGCCCGGCGCTTATCGGAAATTTCCAGTATTGCCTCCAAGACCGCTTGTTTGTCAGACCAAGGTATTCGCTCTCCGTCTTCAATGTGGATATAGGGTTCGCTCCCTTTGCCGGTAAT
>CAZSQQ010000003.1:0-1568 GCA_964609135.1 uncultured Candidatus Saccharibacteria bacterium | reverse complement strand
TAATCGACGACGACCTTAAACGGGGATCTTGTCACAAACTCCAGCCTTCCGGGGATGCCGGCGAAATCACGGAGTGCCCTCTTTATAACCGGCTGTTTTACTCCAGCCATTTTAAGAAAGCTTTCTGCGGCTCCAAGATTGTACTTATGAAACTCTCCCGGAATTTTCGATTCAATTCCGCTTTTGGAAAATAGAATTACTTCGCCCTGGCCGGCGGCCTCCACGAAATATTTGGCGTTTTGGTCATCGGAATTCACAAAAAAATACTTGGGCGATTTCCCAGACTCTCGGCCCACGTCCCTAAAGAATTGAAGTTTGGCGTCGCGGTACTTCAGGAAACCGCCGTGCGATTCAATGTGTTCCGGGTGGAGATTCAAGATCATGGCGGCGTCGAAATCGATGAACCGGTGCCGGTACTGCCTTACCCCTTCCGAGGTGACCTCGATCAAGGCGTACTTACATTTCTCGTCAGCCGCCTTTCTTAAGAATTTTTGAATGAAAAACCTGCCCGGCATGGTGTTGTTGGACAAGTTGGGTTCAGATTCGCTGCCTATCTTAAAACGGATTGATGAACACGCAGCGGTTTTCTCTCCGGAGGCCTCAAGCGCAGAATTAATGATTTCCAAAACGGTTGTCTTCCCTTTGGTTCCGGTAACTCCCAGAACAAAAAGTTCTCGGGAAGGCCGCCGATAAATCAAATTTCCAAGATAAGCAAAAAGGAAGTGATATATTTTCTTTAGATTTCCTTTCACCTCACTTAACTTTTTTTAGAGCATCTTTCAACCTGTCGTTCAATCCCTTTAACTCGGGTTCTATTTTCCTTATGGCCGCTTTAGCCTGAACGCTTGTGTATCCTAAGTTCACCATCGCATCGTAAATGTCGCTGTCGGATTCCATCTCTCTTAGCGACTCATCATCCCCGGCAGACTTTATCTTATCCCGCAGTTCGACAATTAACCTGTCGGCCATTTTCCTCCCGATGCCGGAAGACCTCTGAAGCAACTCTGACTCGCCCCGTTTAATGGCAGTCTCTAGTTGGGAGACGGAAGCGACCGCAAGAACTCCCATCGCGAGCTTCGGCCCGATGCCGGAGACCGAAACCAGCATCTCGAAAAGCCCGAGTTCGCCCTCCGTGAGGAACCCGTAAAGTTCCGACGTTTCTTCTCTTATATATAAGTAGGTAAATAAACTGGCCTCGCTCCCGATTTTCTCCTTAAGGTCTTCTGCGTTCGCCGGAATAACGAAAATCTTATAACCGACCCCCATAACTTGAAGAACCGCGAAATTACCCCTCACCAAAGCGACTTTCCCCGACAAGCTGTAAATCATCGAATATATTGTATAGAAAAACCTCTCGATTTCCCATTTTGACTTCCCCGCCCCACTTCGCTAACCTTAGATAATGATTCCGGAGAAACAACTTAACTGGTTAAAAAACCGCTTATTGGAAACAAAAAACAGGCTGGAGCTCTTGATTCGCGGCTCGAGGCAAACCGAGGATTTCGGCAGTGACGTCGACCACGGCGAAGAGGAGTCTGACGAAACCGAAGAGATAATAACGAACGACA
>CAZSQQ010000002.1:0-87463 GCA_964609135.1 uncultured Candidatus Saccharibacteria bacterium | reverse complement strand
CACCTGCGCCAGTGCAGACGTTCCCCGTCGCGCAGGCATCCAGCGCTCCCCAGCTTTCCCCGTCGGCCGCGTAGCGGCCGGGCGTTGCCGGAAAAGTGGAATCTCGAGGCACTGTTGCCTCGAGATTCCACGATTCCGATTTTCAAAATGTCTTTGTTGGTCGGGCTGCCGAGATTCGAACTCGGGCTACATACTCCCAAAGCATGCGTGCTGCCATTACACTACAGCCCGGAATTTTTAAAAACTCCTGTCCCCCCGGTAGGAATCGAACCCGCATCAACGCCTTAGAAGAGCGCTGCTCTATCCATTGAGCTACGGGGGGATTTTAAGAATACGTGCCCTTACGAGGAATTGAACCCCGATCTTACCCTTAGGACGGGCCTGCTCTATCCGTTGAGCTATAAGGGCGCTAAAATCCAGACTATAATAGCTTATATTGAAAATTTCGGCAAAGCAGATATTATAACGAATGCCGCCGCGGTAGCTCAGTGGTAGAGCGCAGCTCTGAAGAAGCTGGCGTCGAGTGTTCGATTCACTCCCGCGGCACCCTATACGAGCGTTGCTCATCGGGTGACCGATAGCGTATGCTCTTTAGGTCACATGGAGACATTGGTGTAGTAGCAGCACTACAGTTTGTGGAACTGTCGGCAGGGGTGCGAACCCCCTATGTCTCCCCAGTTGTTTCCGGCTTGCCCGTACTCCGCCTTAGGCGGATGGTGCGGGGTTAGGCGCCCCCTTGACAAGGTAGTTGCACTATGCTAGGATAGCTAATAGTTCTTTAAGTGGAATTCTTCGCTGTGAGGCTAGTGGTGGCTATAAAAATAGCCATTAGTAGCCTCGCAGCGAGGGGTGGTGGATCGGCAAAATTCTGCTTCGCCAGGCAGAAGACCAGGGTCTAATCGAGGAGCGCCAGAGGCCCCAAAGAGCCAATGGAAATGACAATGACAAAGGCTACCCGAGCAATGGGCTTCACTGGCTTAGGACGAGCGCGATCGTCCCGTGCCCCAAAGATGTGGAAGTGAAAACCTCCCGCCCAAAAGGCGAAGGAGGGGTAAACGAAAGCCCACATCTAAGGGCGAAAGCAGGATTAGCAGGTCCACCACCAACCCCTTTTGTTCCCCAGAGGGGGGAACGCCTAGCGCCGCCCAACCGGGACGTACGTTAACCGGAATTGAGGATGGCTTAAATCTCTTTCGGGAGATTGGTGTCTCGTTTTGCCGTAGCGAGGAAAGCCGCGGACGGCAGAGACGACTAGGCGTTCCTCTCTCTTGCACTCTTAGACTGTGTGGTCTAACTGATGAGTCCAAAAGGACGAAAGTGAAGAAAAACGACTCAAAGAGGGTCGTTTTTCTTTTGGGGAATAACTATGATATATTAAACACACTATGTTTAAGGGATCCGAGAGAAGCGAAAAAGATTTAGAGTCTCAAGTTGAAGAGCTAAGGTGGGAACTTAGAGAAACTCAAAAGAGATCTTCTAACGCTAATTTAATTCCCGGAACGATTCTTATCTCCGGCCTCATCATCGCCGGAGCGCTTTTCTACCAAAAGGGCGGTGAAGCAACGGCGCCCGTGAATGTAGGCGCCGGCACTACTCCTTCGGTTCAACCGGGCTCTACTAACATCAATATCAAAGCGGTAACTTCAGACGACCACATTCGCGGCAGTTTAAATGCTCCAGTAAAAATTGTGGAATTCTCCGATTTGGAGTGCCCATTTTGCAAAAGCATTCATCCAACCCTCCAGAGAATATTTGATGAATATGGGAAAAACGGTCAGGTGGCTTGGGTCTACAGACACTTTCCCTTGGTTCAACTTCACCCTAAAGCGCCCAACGAAGCTGCGGCCTCGGAATGCGCCGCCGAGTTGGGCGGTAACGAAAAATTTTGGGCTTACATTGATAGACTATTTCAAGTTACGCCCTCCAACAATGGGCTCGATCCAAGTCAGTTGCCGGAAATTGCTTCCGACGTCGGTTTGAATAAAGACGCTTTTAATAACTGCTTAAATAGCGGTAAGTATGCTTCGAAAGTTCAAGATCAGTATAACGATGCGGTCAACTCCGGCGGGCAAGGCACTCCCTACAGCGTAGTTATCGCCAAAAACGGCAAGAAATATCCTATTAGCGGGGCGCAGCCGTATGACAATATTAAGGCCGTCATAGAGACAGCCCTGAAATAGATTTAAAATCCGCCCATCGGACGGATTTTTGACTTACAGCTGGTTAAAGGCTAACTTTTTAATAAGCTTTTATTTCTAGGCAAAATTTTTGAGAGAAGTAAAAGGCATGGAAGATGAAAGATAGAAGACTTTGGAATCTTATTCACGAGGAAGTAAAACGTCAGAATGAGACGCTTAATCTCATAGCTTCGGAAAACTTTACTTCGGTCGATATACTGAAAGTTTTGGGGTCACCTTTAACCAATAAATATTCGGAAGGCTATCCGGGCAGACGCTATTATCCCGGCAACGAGTACTACGATAAGATCGAGAATTTGGCGAAAGAGAGGGCGCTTAAAACTTTCGGGCTGAATCCAGAAAAATGGGGGGTGAATGTCCAGAGCTACTCCGGCTCACCGGCCAATCTTGCGGTTTACGTAGCCCTTATGGAACCGGGAGAAAAACTTATGGGGATGGAACTCTCATCCGGCGGACATCTTACTCACGGTCATAAAGTTTCGGTAAGCGGGAAGTGGTGGAAGCCGGTTCAGTACGGTGTTTCAAAAAGAACCGGACTTATAAGTTATGGGGAAATAGAAAGATTAACCAAAAAGGTGAGGCCCAAAATTATAGTTTCCGGATTTACCGCTTATCCCAGAAAGATTGATTTTAAAAGGTTTGGGGAAATCGCGAAAAAAGCCGGCGCTTATCATCTGGCCGATATCTCTCACATTGCCGGCCTTGTTGTCGCGAAAGTTCATCCTTTACCCTTTCCTCATGCCGATGTGGTTATGACAACAACCCATAAGACCTTGAGAGGTCCGAGAGGAGCGGTCATTTTCGCGAGGAAAGATAAGTTTCTCATACGTGACGGCGTGAAGTTGAGTTTGGCGGAGCGGATTGATCGGGCGGTTTTCCCGGGAATCCAGGGGGGTCCGCACAATAACGTAACCGCGGCCAAGGCGTTGATGTTTTTCGAGGCCGGGAGGCCGGAATTCAGACTTTACCAAAAACAGATCGTGAGAAATGCGAGAGCACTGGCCGAAGCGTTAAGAAAACTTAAGTTTCGCTTGGCGACAGGCGGGACTGATAATCATTTGATGCTCGTTGATGTAAGAAGTTTCGTCCCAGATGGCCTTAAGGCAGAGAAAATGCTTGAGGAAGTTGGAATTATTGCCAATAGGAATTCTATCCCCGGAGACAAGTCGCCATTCAAGCCGTCGGGATTAAGACTGGGAACGCCAGCTTTAACTTCGAGGGGAATGAAAGAAGGGGAAATGAGGGAAGTTGCCGAATTGATTTACGAGGCTTTAAAGAAAAGGCCGGGAGTCAAGGGCAAAGTTTTAAAATTATGCAGAAGATTTCCGGCCAGGAGATTTCTGAAAGTTTAATAGATTCTCTTAAATCAAAGCCGACACCCAAAAAAATTCTGGCGGCGGTTTTGGTCGGCAGCGAGCCCTCCTCCATCAGTTTCTTGAACCAGAAGGGGAAAGCGGCCAAGATTTTAGGAATCGACTTTAGAATCTATAAGTTCTCTTCGGATTTGAAAAATGATGACTTGCGGAAAGAAGTCGGAAAGATTTCCAACCAAGGGAGCGTTGGCGGGGTTATTATCCAGTTGCCGCTTCCGGAACACATTAACCGTTATTATATCTTAAATGTTATCCCGCGGGAGAAAGACGTTGATGTTTTGGGAGAGCGGGCGATAGGAGCGGTCTATGCGGGGAGAAATCAGGTTCTCCCCCCGGCCGCGGCAGTAGTCAAGGAAATCTGTGAAAGACAAGGTTATGGTCTGAAAAATAAAAATATTGTTGTCTTGGGAATTGGGATTGTAACGGGGAAACCCGTTGCTTTATGGCTTATGAACGAGTCAAACAACTTGACCATTATTAGGAGTGGAGGAGATTTAGGAAAGTTGAGGGAAGCAGATCTCGTCATCTCCGGCGCCGGTAAGCCGGGGCTTATTGACCCAAAGAATTTAAAAAAAGGTGCGGCGGTTATTGATTTCGGATACGAGGAAAAGCGGGGAAAATTATCCGGAGACCTGGATACAAGCGATGAAAAGAGTCTGGAGCATCTGAAGTTCTACACCCCGACGCCGGGCGGAACCGGGCCAATAGTAGTTGCGATGCTTTTACGGAATTTCTACGAACTTAACGGGAATTAGCCGGTTTCAGCAGAAGCTTTGCCGGCAGCTTTAACTTTCTTTTTAATCTCGTTTAAGAGTTTCTTATCCTCTTTTAGCTTGTTTCTTACGTTTTCAAAGCCGGTTCCCAGCTTTTCTCCGTCAAATGTATAACTCGCGCCCGATTTGGTAACGACGCCGGCTGTGAATCCAGTGTTTAAAACATCGCCTTCGTAAGAAATTCCCTCTCCGAAGAGAATGTCAAACTCGGCGGTTTTGAACGGGGGAGCAACCTTGTTTTTAGCAACTTTGGCCTTAACTCGGCTGCCAACAACCTCTTCTCCCCTTTTTACCTGGGCAATGCGACGAACATCGACTCTAACCGAGGAATAAAACTTCAGAGCGCGTCCACCCGGGGTTGTTTCGGGATTGCCGAAAAAAATGCCGATTTTCTCCCGAAGCTGGTTTATGAAAATAATCATGGTTCCGCTCTTGGCGGCAATAGCCGTGAGTTTCCTTAGGGCCTGCGACATCATCCGGGCCTGAAGGCCCATAAATTGCGCGCCCATCTCACCCTCGATTTCAACTCTGGGGGTGAGGGCCGCGACCGAATCCACCACCACCACGCTTATGATTCCGGACCTCACCAAGCTCTCCAAAATGTTTAAGGCCTCTTCGCCGTTGTCGGGTTGGGAGATTAGTAATTCATTAACTTTTACGCCCAAGCGTTTGGCGTATTCCGGGTCAAGGCCGTGTTCAGCATCGATAAAAGCGGCTTTGCCGCCTTGTTTTTGGGCTTGGGCGACGACGTTTAGCGCCAAAGTTGTTTTACCGCTCGACTCGGGCCCAAAGATTTCAATGATTCTGCCTCTGGGGAATCCGCCAACCCCCAGGGCAATGTCCAAGGAAAATGAGCCGGAGGGAATTACGTCCACATCGACACGCCTCACTTCGTCCAATTTCATCACTGCTCCTTCACCGAACTTGGTTCGGAGGGAATCCATCAAGCTCTCGATGTCCGCATCTTTTACTTTTTCTTCAGTTGGTTTCGCGGTTTTCTTTCTTAACATTAGGGTTATTCAGGTTGATAGAAAATTTGTTTTATAACTCTGGTTTCCCTTCCCAAAAACCTCGTGACCGCAAACTCCAAGGTGTTCAGTCCCGGATCCAAGGAAACCTGTTTTTCAAATCGGCCGTCTTGATCAGTATATATTACTTCGCTATTCAAGGTTAATTTATCTCCGGGACGGATTGATCCTTCGACTCTCACATCGCCCATCCTTACGATATCCGGGACGGGGGAAGTAAAGTTAATGTTGGGAACGCCGAAAACGTCATTAAGTCTGAAGACCAGGTAACCGGCGATTATGATTGTGACGACCGAAATAATTGCCAGGTTCTTTCCGCTGGAGTAGTCGGCGAATCGGTTCTGCGGCATGAGATCGTGAGTTCCGGCAGATTTAATTTTATAAACCGAGTCCTTATAACTCTGAAGCAGGACATCGGGACTGGAATCCAGGGCAGAGGCAATTTTTATCAAGTAACCCCTCACGTAAGGGCGACCCGGAAGTTTATCGTATTCGCCGTTTATTAATGCCGAAAGAAAGCGCCGAGGGATGCCGGTCGCGAAGGCCAGCCGCTCGAGGTCAACACCCTTGAGGTTCATGAGCCGCTGCAACAGTTCCGATAATTCTTGTTTCTCTTCCCCCGCCACAGTAAAAACAAGCTTATTATACTATGTCCAAGCAACCCCTGGCTAATAATCCGGCGGTATATCTTCTAAGAATACTTCCCGTGGTTTGGCGCCAACGCCTTTGCCGACGACACCTTTGGCTTCCATAATATCCAGGAGTCTGGCCGCCCTCGCGTATCCCACCTTGAGTCTTCTTTGAAGAAGAGAGGCGGAAGCTTTATTGGCTTCTCTCACCACCCGCACCGCCTCGCCGTAGAGTTCATCGTCATCGCCCATGTAATCCTCCAAGGATTCGAAATTGTCCCTGTCTTCCATTTCTTCTATTTTTTCCTCAAGACCGTTTTCCTCCTTTGGCTTGTTCTTGGATTTAATGAAACTCACGACCGCGTTTACTTCGTCATCGGAGACGTAGGCCCCCTGGATTCTTTTCGGTTTTGAGAGTTCGGCTGAAACGAAGAGCATATCTCCACCGCCCAGGAGTTTTTCGGCGCCGGAAGAGTCAAGTATGGTTCTCGAATCTACTTGGCTCGCCACCTGGAGAGCGATTCTCGAAGTGATGTTGGCCTTGATTAAGCCCGTGATTACCTCAACCGACGGACGCTGCGTCGCCACGATCAAATGGATGCCCGTCGCCCTCGCCATTTGAGCCAAACGGACAATAGATCCCTCGATTTCCCGTCCGTAAGCCGCCATCAAGTCCGCCAGCTCATCGATCACAACTACCATATAAGGCATGGTTTTCTCACTGCTTTTCTCGTTATAGCTTTGGATGTCTCTCACTCCCGACTTAAGCAGAAGCTCGTATCGATTCTCCATTTCGGATATGGCAAACCTTAGGGCGGCCAGAGTCTTCTTGCCGTCAACGATGACGGAGGTAATGAGATGCGGCAAACCTTCATAAATGGACAGCTCGACCCGCTTCGGGTCAATAAGGATTAATTTCAGTGTCTCCGGAGAATTTTTGTAGAGGAGAGACACAATGAGCGAGTGAATGGCAATGCTTTTTCCGCTTCCAGTCGCGCCGGCTATAAGAAGATGGGGCATTTTGGAAATGTTCCCGAAGATAGGCTCTCCGGAAACGTCTCTTCCCAAAGCGAATCCGAGAGGGCCGAAGGATTTAAGCTCGGGGAAATTCAGTAAACTTCCCAACCTGACGATGCTGCCAACCTTGTTTGGTATTTCAACTCCGACCAAAGATTTTCCGGGGATCGGAGCCTCGATTCTTATGGGGTGTGCCGCCAAGGCCAGACTCAAGTCCTGACTTAAGGCCGTAATTTTAGTGAGCTTAACTCCCTCGGCCGGTTTCAGGGTATAACGGGTAACCTTGGGACCGATGGTGATTTCTCCCATCTCGACAGGAACGCCAAAACTCTCCAAAGTTCTTTTAATGATGTTGGCGTTCGCCCGCAGATCTCCCACCGTCGGTTTTTCGCTCGACGATTTGAGGAGATTCAGAGGAGGGAGAATATAGTCTTGGCCGAGCTTGACCGAGGCCGCTTTAAATTCTCTTTCGGGGGTGCTTTTTTCTTTGACCGGGGAATCGGTTTTTTCTTTCTCGCCTGATGCGGTTTCTTTGGCTTCCGGCGGAGAAATGATTTTAGTCAAAGCCTCTCCGATTCGGCTTAAATCTTTGGATTTACTTTCTTCTTTCACCCCCTTTTTTATCTTCAAAGGCGTGTTTAGGGCAATAACCATTCCGGAGGTTCCCGCGACGAGAAGTAGCACCGACGAGGCGATCTTCCCGAATAGGATTTTCAAACTGCCGGCCACGATGCCTACGATTCCCCCGCTCCCTGGATTAAACACATCGATCAAGCCTAAGCCTGAGACAATGAAGAGAGCGCCGCCCAAAAGACTTGGACCAACAAGCTTTCCGTTTTCGCCGACGAGGTAGGTTACGCTAAGCAAAGTGAGAACCCCCGGAACGAGGAGATACCCGAGTCCCAAGAATCTTTCTAAGGTGAGGAATATGAGGCGGCCGATGGGGCCGGCGGCGTTAACGCCGGACAAAACAAGAACGATGGCAGCGCCCAAAAATATGATGGAGAGAATACTGGGTTTTATATCCGGATGGAGATAAGAACCCTTACTTTCCTCGCGATTTCGATTTTTGTTTTTTGACACTGCTCAAATTATAGCCTAAAGGTCCGTCTTTGTAATTTATGCCCGCGCCCTTAGAATTAATGAGTGATGAGGAAAATTTTCGGGGCTTACGACGTGAGGGGCAGGTACCCGCGTGAGCTGAACGAGGAAACCGTTCGCCTTATTGCCGGGGCTCTGGTCAGGCGTTTCCGGAAAACCAAACTTCTAAAGAGTAGAAAAATTGTTGTCTTGGGACGCGACGGGAGACTTAGTTCTCCCTCGCTTTACGGGGTTCTCACGCAAGTTTTTGAAAAATCAAATGATTTCAGGCTGATCGATGCGGGGCTTACGACAACGCCAATGCTTTACTTTTTAGTTGGCCGCCTTAAAGCGACGTTAGGAGTCATGATAACCGCCTCTCACAATCCAAAGAGTTATAACGGTCTAAAAATCGTAGGGCGGGGTGCAAGGACCATAAGCGGCAGAGAAGTATGGGAGATGTTCAGAGCATGAATAACTATTATGAACTTTACGCGAAATTCTTAAACGGATTTTTAAAGCCTAAAACAAAAATTAAAGTTGTTTTTGATTGTTCTAACGGGACCGCTGGCTTGGTTTTAAAACCGCTCTTAGATAAGAACAAACTTGCAGACTATGAGCTTCTTAATCAAGCACCCGACGGTAGGTTTCCGGCCCACGGGCCGAACCCGTTTTCCAGGAAGGCTAAAGAAGAACTGGTCCGAAAAGTTAAACTGGTGAGGGCCGATCTGGGCGTCATTTTCGATGCTGACGGCGATCGGTCCCTATTTGTCGACGAGAGAGGTCACGAGATAGATCCCGATGAAACCGGCAAGCTTATAATTACTTACCTGAAACCGAAAAAAATTGTGGTTGATGTTGCTACCGGCTGGCTCACAAGAATTCCTTCGGGGAGGGCAAAATACCGAGTTATTGATTCGCCGGTGGGCGGATATTATCTGAAGAAAATAATGCGTGAGAAGTCGGCCGATCTGGGGATTGAACATTCAGGCCATTATTATTTCAAAAATTTTTATTTTTCAGACTCGGGGATTTTGAGTTCAATTTTCGTAATGAACGCAGTTTCACAGCTTAAATTTCAAGGGATGAGTTTAAGCGCCTGGAGGAAAAAACTCACAAGATATTATTCAATTCCCGAGAGAAGCGTTAAGGTCAAGAACCCGCGTTTAACGCTTAACCGGTTCGCGAACTATCTAAAGAGTAAAAAGGGAAAAGTTTCTATGACTGACGGCGTTATCTTCCGAAATCCGGATTTCTGGATTAACGTGAGGAGATCAAGAACAGAGCCGCTGCTGCGGTTAAATATGGAAGCCAGGAGTGAGAAAACCTTAAGAAGAGAACTTAAGGGATTAATGCGCATCTTGCGTTCCCGGTGACTCTTGGTCTATTATTCAGATAAGAAAATATGATTGACACACATTTCAACAGTTCGCTGGGACTGAAACTGACCGATAGACAAGTTGTCTCCGAGATAGTCAGATTCATGCAGGCTGACCCGGAACGGAGATACAAAGTAACCATTGGGACGGATTCCAAACTTTATGGGAAGACTAACGCCGATTTTGTGACGGCGGTTGTCGTCCATCGTGTCGGCAACGGCGGCCGATATTTTTGGAGAAGAGCCGAACTCGGCAATTTTCATACTTTGAGAGATAGAATTCTGCAGGAGGTTATGTTCTCTCTTGATGTGACCAAAGAAATCTTAGTTGCCTTGAAGGAGGCGAGCGCCCCAAACTTTGATTTTGAAATTCACGTTGATATCGGTGAAAACGGCGAGACTAAGGTTATGATTCAGGAACTAACAGCTATGATTAGAGCCAATAGTTTTGAAGTTAAAACTAAGCCGGAAAGTTACAGCGCTTCCTGGGTGGCCGATCGCCACGTATAGGAATTGCTCTCCGACCGCAGTCGGAGCTAGCAAACCTAATACCCCGCCAGTGGCGGGGTACTCAAATTTGCAGTAAAGTTTTAATAAATTTGGCATGCGCGATCGTTTAGTTATCGACATCGAAACCAAAAACACTTTCGCTGATGTGGGCGGTGAACAAAACCTGAAGGACCTGGAGGTCTCCCTGGTCGGCGTTTACTCATATTTGCAGGGCAATTTCTTAAGTTTCAGAGAAGATCGTCTCAAAGATTTGGGGCCGGTTCTTAGGGAGGCTGGCTTAGTGATAGGGTTTTCAATTAATAGGTTTGATTTGCCGGTCTTAGACAAATATTTTGATTTTGATACTAAAATGCTCCCCAGCTTCGATCTTTTGGATGAAATTGAGATGACTTTCGGCCGCCGGGTGGGCTTGGATATTTTATCTAGAACCAATTTGGGAGTTGGCAAGACGGGCCATGGGCTGGACGCCCCCAAGTTTTATGCCGCCGGCGACTGGGAGAGCCTCGAGAAATACTGCTTGAACGACGTCTTGATTACGAGGGACCTGTACGATTTGGTGAAAAAGCAAGGATTTTTGATTGTTCCCGACCGGGATACCGGAGAATTGATAAAGGTGACCGTCTCGCCCCATCGTTTCATATAATCTAAGTCAAGAAGTATTTTTATCATGGAAAGGATCTATTTAGATTACGCAGCTTCAACGCCGGTTGACCCCGAAGTAGAGCGCGCCATGCGTCCGTATTTAGGCAAACGTTTTGGCAATCCCGGCTCTATCCACTCTTTTGGACAGGAAGCGATGGCGGCGGTTGATAAGGCGCGTGAGACTTTTGCGAAGATTCTTAACGCTAAATTTAGAGAAATTATTTTTGTTTCCTCTGCTACCGAGGGAAATAATTTAGCTATCCGCGGCACTATAAAGAAAAGCGGCATTCAAGACCCGAGAATTATCACCTCGCAGATTGAGCACGAATCGGTTATAGAAACCTGCAGAGATTTGAAGAAAGACGGCGCGGAGGTGATAGAGCTGCCGGTTTCCAAAGACGGTTTCGTAGATCTGGACAAATTGAAAGTAGCCCTGAACGCGCGAACGGTTTTGGTTTCAATTATTTACGCCTCTAACGAAATTGGCGTGATTGAACCAATAAGAGAGATTGCGGAGATTATTGCTGACTTTAAGAAAAAAAACTCTTGCCAGTATCCGTTATTCCATACTGACGCCGCGCAGGCTTTTCAGTTTTTGGAAATGGACGTGAAAAGCCTGGGAGTGGACTTGATGACCGTTTCCAGCCAGAAGATTTACGGGCCGAAAGGGGCGAGCTTGCTCTATGCAAGAGAAAACACCATCGTTCCGATAATTACCGGCGGCATTCAGGAGTTCGGGCTTCGTGCCGGCACTGAAAATGTTCCTGCAATTGTAGGGTTCGAGACGGCTGCCCTGCTCGTTCAAAAAAACAAAACCAGCGAGGCCAAACGTATCGGCAAACTTCGAGATTATTTCTGGAAGGAATTAAAGAAGAAAAAGCCCGAGCTCCGAGTCAACGGTGATATGCACAATAGGCTCGTGAACAACATCAATGTCTATTTTCCGAAAGATAAGGCGGAAGATCTGATCATAAAATTTGATCTGGCCGGGATCGCCGTTTCTCACGGTTCCGCTTGCGCGGGACGGAAATCCGAACCTTCTCATGCGGTTCTGGCTTTGGGTTTTGGAAAGGAGAGAGCGGAAAGAAGTTTGCGCCTGACTTTGGGGACGCCTACGACTAAAAGACAGATTGACAAGGCGGCCAAGCGGATTATAAATTTAGTGCAATGAAAAGAGCCAATATCTCTCTAATTTTTACCCTGATTTTCCTGGGGATTCTCTCCGGGACCGTGATTAGTTCGCCCGCAGCCAAAGCGGGCATACTTAACGACGTCAAGGGATTCTTGGAGAAGTTGGCTCCAAAAATCGAATCGCCAAAATCAACCCCGCCAGGAAAGAACGAGACGGAAACGCCCCCCAACCCAACGCTCTACTCTCCGACTGTCGATTATGAACAAGCGGTGATTCAGGCCGTAGAAAAGGCCTCGCCTTCGGTTGTCTCGATAGTTATTTCTAAAGACCTGCCGGTTATTGAACGCTGTCCCTACAATCCGGGACTGCCCCCGGAGTTTCGTGATTTCTTTGGCCCGGGATTTGATATAACCATCCCCTGCGAGAAAGGAACTAAAAAACAAGAGGTTGGCGGCGGGAGCGGTTTTATCATCTCCCAAGATGGAATGATTCTTACCAATAAGCATGTGGTGGGGGAGGCTAAAGCGGATTATACAGTCCTAACGAACGACGGGAAGAAATACAGCGCCACCGTTTTGGCCCGTGACCCGGTTCAGGATCTGGCGGTAATTAAAATTGACGCCCCGGGACTTAAGGCGGCTGAACTTGGTGATTCAAGAAGCCTCAAGTTGGGCCAAACCGCCATTGCTATCGGAAACGCCTTGGGAGAGTTTAGAAATACCGTGTCAGTCGGAGTTATTTCCGGACTTTCAAGAACCATTACGGCCGGCGGTCCGATCGGCAATGAGACTCTCCGGGGATTGATTCAAACCGATGCCGCGATTAACCCGGGCAATTCCGGCGGTCCGCTTCTTAATCTGAAGGGGCAGGTAATCGGAATTAACACCGCCATTGCCTCCGGCGCCCAGAACATCGGTTTCGCCATTCCCGTAAACGAGGCCAAGCGTGACATTCAGTCAGTCATGAAAACCGGAGGCATCAAAGTTGCTTATTTGGGAGTGCGTTATGTAGGAATTGACGAAGAGATTATGAAATCTCAAAAACTCCCCGTCGATTACGGAGCTTTGATTCGCGGCGGTGAAGACGGACCGGCCATTGTCCCCGGGAGCCCGGCTGAAAAAGCCGGCCTTCAGGCAGAAGACATTGTTCTCGAGGTTCAAGGCGTTAAGGTTAATAAGGATAATCCCTTGAGCAGTTTGATTTCGAAGTATAATATAGGAGACACGATTTCGCTCACGGTAAAGCGCGGCAGTAATACTATCGATATCCGGGCTACGCTTGAGGAAAGACCGCAAGGATAAAAGAGATGAATTCATTTAATCGTTTTACAATCAAGGCGCAGGAAGCAATCCAGAATGCGCAGGATTTGGCCTCAGCCGAGAACCACGGCGAGTTTAAAGCCCTCCACCTGCTCTCGGCTCTTATGGCCGACGGCAGTTCTTTGGTAAGGCCCATCATTACCCGGGCCAATGTCAATTTGGAGACGCTTGATAATGAAATCAATGGGGAGTTGAAAAGATTGCCCAAAATTTTTTCAGCCACCTCCGTGGGGCAACTCTATCTTTCCCAGGAGGTTTTGAAAATCGTGGACCGTGCCGCCAAGATTGCAGCGGTGAACAAGGATGAATTTATTTCCTGCGAGCACTTGCTTATGGGAATCTTAGAGGTTGATTCGACTGCGCGAGCGATACTCGAGAAGTTCGGTTTAAGAAGAGAGAACGCGTTGAGAATTCTCTCGAGTCTCCGGGGATCAAGTCACGTGACCGACGAGATGCCCGAGAGCAAGTTTCAGGTTTTGGAAAAATATTCAGTTAACTTGACCGATAGAGCCGCCGAAGGGAAATTGGATCCGGTAATAGGGCGCGAAGAAGAACTTCGTCGGGTGATACAAATTCTTTCGAGAAGAACTAAAAACAACCCGATTTTAATCGGTGAGCCGGGAGTTGGTAAAACTGCCATTGTCGAGGGATTGGCCCAAAAGATCGTTTCCGGCGATGTTCCCGAAACCCTGAAGGGCAAGGAAGTAATCATGCTGGATCTGGGGTCCTTGATTGCCGGCACCAAGTTCAGGGGAGAATTCGAGGACAGGCTGAAAGCTTTCATTAAGGAAATTCAAAATTCTGCCGGAAGAATAATTCTTTTCATTGATGAAATCCATATGATTGTCGGAGCCGGCGCCGCCGAAGGAGCGGTTGACGCCTCAAACCTGCTTAAACCGGCTTTGGCGAGAGGTGAACTTAGAGCGGTCGGGGCCACCACCACCAAGGAGTATCAGAAACACATAGAGAAGGACGCGGCCCTGGAGAGAAGGTTCCAGCCGGTTTTAATTGAAGAGCCTTCAATTGAAGACAGCTTGGAAATTATCCGCGGCCTTAAGGAAAAATACGAACTTCATCACGGACTAAAAATCAGCGATGAGGCGATAGTGGCCGCCGTGAACTTATCGGCTCGCTATATCGCCGACCGTTTTTTGCCCGATAAGGCCGTTGACGTGATTGATGAGGCCTCTTCAATGAGAAGACTTGAGACTGAAAGCTTGCCTCAAGAGATCGTCAAAGTCCGGCGCGAGGTGACCGGCAAGGAAATTCTCAAGGCCCAAGTGGTAAAGCAAGTGAAAACCAAAAACTCGAAGAAGTTGAAGGACATAGACAAGGAAATTAAAGCTCTGAAAGTGAAGGACGCTGAACTCACCCAGGCCTGGGAGTCGGAAAAAATGATTTTTGATAAACTGAACAATTTGAGGCTCAAAGTTGACGGTCTGAAGCGCGAGAAAGAAATTGCCGAGCGCGGCGGGGAACTGCAAAGAGTGGCCGAGGTGATTTACGGAGAACTCCCGGCAGCCGTTAAAGAATACGATTCTTACGAGAGGCGTTATTTTTCCGCCGTCGGCAAAACCAAGACGCAGTTTTTGAAAGCTAAGGTTGACCCGGAAGATATCGCCTCGGTTATTTCCCGGTGGACGGGGATTCCCACGGAAAGCATCTTGGAATCCGAAGCCTTAAAACTTAAGAGGATTGAAGAGGTTTTAGGGGAGCGAGTGGTGGGGCAGAGCGAGGGGATTAGCGCGGTCTCGAGCGCTCTCCGGCGCGCCAGGGCGGGGCTTTCGCCGGTTGACAGGCCTTTGGGATCATTTATGTTTTTGGGCCCCTCCGGGGTTGGCAAGACGGAACTGGCCCGCACCCTTGCCTCCTTTATGTTTAACGATGAAAAAGCCCTGGTCCGAATCGACATGTCCGAATATATGGAAAGGCATTCGGTCTCAAGACTAATCGGATCGCCTCCGGGATACGTAGGTTTTGAGGAAGGGGGACAGCTAACCGATCTCATTCGGCACCGACCCTACAGTCTCATACTTTTTGACGAGATAGAAAAAGCGCATCCGGAAGTTTTCAACATCTTGCTTCAGGTTTTGGACAACGGGAGGCTCACAGACGGCAAGGGGAAGACAGTGAACTTCAAAAACACTATTATTATTATGACTTCGAACGTGGGCAGCGAGTTTTTGAGGGAAATGTCGCGTTTAGGATTTGGCGCCTCCGGTCGCGGCGAGGCCAAAACAAAAAGGGAGGAATACCGATCTAAAGTGAAATCAGCCTTAAGAGATCACTTCCGTCCGGAATTTCTTAACCGAATAGACGAGACCATTATTTTCAACCCGCTTTCCAGGGAAAATGTCGCTGCCATCGTCGATATTCAAATTAAGCAGCTTGAGGAGACCTTAAAACAAAAAGGCATAGCCGTTTCTTTTGACGAATCCGCCAAAGATTACATTATAAAGAACGGTTTTGATCCTGATTTGGGGGCGAGGCCGATAAAGCGCTTCCTTGAGAAAACGGTTTTGGACAAATTGGCCGACCAAATCATAAGAGGAAACATCAAAGATGGCAGCCGCGTTAGAGTCAGTTTCGAAGAGTCCGATATTAAGCTCAGCGCTTAAGTCTCTTTTTTTCGCCATAACAGTTTTCTTTTTAAGGGCCGGCGGGCAAGGCTTTTTCTCTGCCGCCGTATTTTCCTCTCTTTTTATCCTTTTTTACTTTAGGCCGGCCATTGGTTCCGTGAAGTTCTTGGCTTCGGCCTCCGCGGTAGTCCTCTTAACCCTTAAACTCCCCTATTCCCCCGCCTACGAAATATATCTTTCAGTGTTTTTGGGAACCCTTTTCTATCTGCTTTTGGGAGTTAAAAACCTGATCCACGCGAGGCGCCTGCATTTATATTACCTTCTGCATTTTGGAGAAGTGACAGGTCTAAGCGCTCTCGCGATTAAAGGGATTATTCATCCCTTCCCCGCCTTTCTCATCTTCTTCTTTCTCTTCAGAGAATTTTATTTATTTTCCCTTAATAATGTTTCTTCGCCCAAAATCTGGCTCGCGGGAGGCATCGAGGCCTTGACTCTCAATCAAGCGCTCTTCGTTGTTTCGTTCCTTCCGCTCGGGTCTCTTCTGGGAGGCGCCCTCGCCTCAACCTTGGTTTTTGTCTTTCACGATCTAATTCTCCGCCATTCCTTGGGATCGCTTTCTCGCGAGATTATTTTGAGGAACGCGACCTCCGCGATCTTCCTCACGCTTCTGATCTTCGGGACCTCCACATGGACTCTTTCTTAGGGTTTTGATGCGTTCGGCAAGCTCAGCATCAACACTGAGAAAGTCGAATGTGTTGACAGCTTCCATCCCGAGGCTTATACTTAAATAAAAGTCCAATGAAATTAACCGATAAAATTTTTACTTATGAACTATCTGCCGTTTATAGCGGCGGGCTTTTTGGGCCTGGCCGCCGGTTACGTAATTCGACAGGTCTTATCCGAGAAACGAGCCGAGAGCTTAGAAAATAAGCGCCGAGAAGAATTTCTTAAAGCGAAAAATGAAGCCCAGGAGATAATCCTTGAGGCTAAGAATAAGGCGGTCGCGGTTTTGGATGAGGCGAAGAAAGAGGAAACGGAAAGACGTTCCGCCGTGGACCGCCTCGAGGAACGGTTGATAAAAAGAGAGGAAGACCTCTCTCGAGAAACCGAGGTTGTAAAAACAAGGGAAGCCAGCCTCACCTTAGAGAAAGAGAAACTGGAGGTCTCTCGGGGCGAACTTGATAAGATTAAAGACCAAGCCAGGGCCGCCCTTTCCAGGGTTGCCGGGTTAAGCGAGGAAGAGGCTAAGAAAAAACTTTTTCAGGAAATTGAGGAAAGGGCGAGGGATGAAACGACAATGGTTCTCCAGAAGCTTCTGAAAGAAAGGAAAGACGAGATTGAGAAAAAAAGCGTTGAGATTATGACGACGGCGGTACAGCGTTACGCGCGGAGCCACGTTTCAGAAATTACCACCTCGATTTTCACGCTGCCATCGGAGGAATTCAAAGGGAAAATCATCGGCCGCGAGGGGCGGAACGTAAGAACTCTTGAAAGGCTGACCGGCGCCGAACTTATCATCGATGAAACGCCGGAGACGATAATCATCTCTTCTTTCGACCCGATGCGTCGCGAGATTGTGAAGATGGCACTGGAGAAGCTCATCAAGGACGGTCGGATCCAGCCGGCCAAGATCGAGGAAAAAGTGGAAGAAGCCCAAAACGAACTTGATAAGCGCATTTTGGAGATTGGGGAGGAGGCCGCTTATGAGGTGGGGGTGTTGGATTTGCCGAGGGAGATCCTCCAGCTCTTGGGGAGGCTCCACTTTCGGACCAGTTTCGGACAAAACGTCTTAACCCATTCGGTGGAAATGGCTCACGTGGCCGGCATGATAGCCGCCGATTTGGGAGTGAGTGTCGAGGTGGCAAAGAAAGGCGCCTTGGTTCACGACATCGGTAAGGCCATCGATCACGAAGTGCAGGGCACTCACGTTGAATTGGGGCGGAAGATTCTGAAGAAATACGGCGTGGACGAGGCGGTGATTTTGGCCATGCAGTCTCATCACGAGGAATATCCCTTTGCCTCTCCGGAGTCCTTCATTGTTACCGCCGCCGATATCCTGTCAGCGGCGCGTCCCGGCGCGAGAAGGGGAACGCTCGAGAACTACATTAAGCGGCTGGAGGATTTGGAAAAAATCGCCATGAGCTTTCCCGGAGTTAAGAATTCTTACGCCGTTTCAGCCGGCAGAGAAATAAGGGTTTTCGTCGTGCCCGAGCAAATTGACGATTTCAGAGCCCTCGAGCTCGCGAGAGACATCGCCGTGAAGATCGAATCGGAATTGAAATACCCGGGTGAGATTAAAGTTAATGTTATTCGCGAGATGAGAGCGGTTGAGTATGCGAAATAGTTATCCCCAAGCAATATCCCCCAAGTTTGCTATACTACATTAGAGTAATCATGACTGCCAATAAAAAAGGTTTTACTTTAATTGAGCTTCTCATCGTTATCGGAATTTTGGGAGTTTTGGCGGCAACCACCGTTGTGGTTTTAAACCCCGCCGAATTGCTCGCTCAAGCCAGGGACTCGACCCGAATCTCCGATCTGGCCGCCCTAAGCAGCGCCATCTCTCTTTATTTATCTGATGCTACCTCTCCCGACCTTAATGGAGCTCTGGCCGATACCGCCTGCACCGTTGGGGCGACAGCCGGCGACGGTTATGTTTACGCAGACGCCACCACCAGCACTTTTTTGAAGAGAAACGCCGGCGCGGGTCTCGCGACAGTGGTTACGGCTGTGAGAACGGTCGGCGGCAGCGGTTGGCTGCCAATTAACTTTACCAGCATTTCCGGCGGATCGCCCTTTGGCACTCTAGCCATCGATCCTACCAATACCGGCGATCTCATCTATCGTTATGCTTGCGACCAGGCGGCTAAAACCTTTGAAATTAACGCTTCCTTTGAGAGCGTCAAATATAAGACCACCCTCGATCTGGACGGTAAGGATGGCGGCGACAACGCCTTCTACGAGACGGGCACCGACCTGACTTTGTAAAATTTTTAAGCATTTTATCTCTTTCATACCGACTCCCTACCGCTACAGTTAACTGTAGCGCGGTTCTGTGCCAAACAGTAATGCAGAGAGTCGTTTGTCTGTTATACTCTAAGGAAAGCAATGCTCCAGATTCCTCCGCAAAAATTGAAAGAGATTCTTACTCAAGATCAACTTATCGCTCCGGAGGTTTTTGATGAGGTGGCCTCGGAAGCCGCTCGCCTGGGGCAAGGTTTGGCCGATACCTTGATTTCTCGGCACATCATTACCGAGGATTACTACATTAACGCTCTCTCTTTCTATTTAAGCGTGCCTCTCTCGAGGATCGAGGGCGGCGAGATAGACGCGAACGTCCTGAAACTCCTGCCCGAAAATATAGCCAGAGATAAAAGAACAATAATATTTCGTGAGGAATCTCCCGGTGTGCTCGGAGCCGCCATGGAGGATCCCTCGAACCTCTTAACCATAGAATTCTTGGAGAGTTATTTGAAAGTCCGAATCAAGCCCTATATCGCGAGCGAGGGGGATTTGAATAAAGGCTATTCGCTTTACGGCAAAGTTTCAGCGAAGAGTTTTCAGGAAACGATCGAAGAGAGCGTGAGAAAATCGCTTGAGAGTCGCGCCAAAGGAGAGGCGGCGGCGACCGATGTCCCAATCATCGCGACCGTTGACAATCTCTTGTCTTACGCGATGTCCTTGAGGTCATCGGACGTCCATATGGAGATTTTCGAGGACTCAATTCTCGTCCGCTACAGGGTTGACGGCATTCTCTATGAAATGTTCAGACTCCCCAAAGAAATTCATCCGGCGGTCACGGCCAGGATCAAACTTCTCTCGGGCTTGAAGATTGACGAGCACTCCAAGCCGCAAGACGGCCGTTTCCGCTATCAAGTCGGCACGGAGACGATTGACGTTAGAGTCGCCATCATGCCCACCTTCTATGGAGAGAAGGTGGAGATGAGGTTACTCACAGCCGTGAGCCGCCCCTTATCTTTTGCGGAATTGGGCATGTTTGAGGACACCGTGAAACTTTTGGAAGAGAATGTCAAAAAAAGCTACGGAATGGTTTTGGTCTGCGGTCCGACCGGAGCCGGCAAAACCACCACCCTCTATTCGGTCCTCGCCTCCCTGAATCACCCTCAAGTGAATATTGTGACCGTTGAGGATCCAATTGAATACGATATCAAGTTTATCAATCAAACCCAAATTAATCCCGTCGCTGGCGTGACTTTTGCGACCGGTCTCAAGTCTATTTTGAGACAGGATCCCAATATCATCATGGTTGGAGAAATTCGCGACGAGGACACCGCCGGCATTGCCGTGCAGTCAGCCTTGACGGGGCATTTGGTCTTGTCTTCGCTCCACACCAACGACGCTCCGACGGCCATTCCCCGTCTTATGGATATGAAAGTCCCCCAATTCCTGGTGGCTGCCGTCTTAAATGCCGTTTTGTCTCAAAGGCTGGTAAGAAAGATTCATCTTGATTGTATCGAGTCTTACGAGCTCGACGCCCAAACCGAGGCGGCCGTGAGGAAACAGCTATCCGAATTGGGATTTGACCCGAATGAGTACAGGCTTCCCAAGCTGTTATACAAAGGCAAGGGCTGTGCGGCCGATAATGAGAGCGGCTATCAGGGACGGGTAGGTATTTTCGAGGTGCTGGAAATTACCGAAGAAGTCAGGAAGTTAATTGTGAGTCCCGACTTTTCGCTCGACGCCCTTAGGGCTTTAGCTAAAAAAGAGGGTATGATAAGTATGTTTGAAGACGGTTTAAGAAAAGTCGAACAGGGAATTACCACCATCGAAGAAATATTCCGAGTCATTAGAGAGTAAAATGAGATTTCATTATATCGCCACCGACGCAAAAAATAACGCCGTCGAAGGCGACTTGGAAGCCGGAGCCCCAAGCGAAGTCTTGGAGTGGATGGGGAAGCAGGGTCTTCGTCCGGTTTCCCTAAAATCTTTGGGGGCGGTTGAAACCAGGGGGGTTAAGGGCGTCTTTTCAGAATCCATTACCACGGCCGACAAGGTATTCTTAACCAAGTACCTGGCTTTGATGCTTAGAGTCGGGACCGATCTATTCAGCGCCATAGATATTTTAATCGCCGACTTTGAGAAACCGTCGGTTAAAACTCTTCTCTTGGAAATCAAGGACGCCTTAAGCCGGGGACAGCCTTTCTATACCACTTTCGAGAAATACCCCAAGTACTTTTCGGCGGTTTTTACCAATCTCATTCGTGCCGGAGAGGTCTCGGGCAATCTGGATCAGATTTTTGAAGACTTGAGTCGGGGCTTGGAGAAAGAACAACAGTTAAGGAACAAAATTAAGAGCGCTCTTATTTATCCGGTAGTTCTTGTTTTCCTGTCACTCGTGATCCTGTTTCTTATGATCACCTTCGCGTTGCCTCGGATAGCCGAAACCTTCCTTTCGGCCGGCATTGAGCCGCCGCTTTTTTCCAAGATTGTTTTTTCTATCGGGCTCTTTTTGGGCCATAACGCTTTCGCGGTATTGTTGTTTCTCGTCTCCGCCGTTTTTGGCTCATGGTTTTTCTTTTTCAAAAATTTTCTTGGGCAAAGGATTTTAAGAAGAACTTTGGTGAGATTGCCGGTGGTTAGCGAAATTATTTATAGAATCGCCTTGCAGAGATTTGCCTCGACCCTCTCTTCGCTTTTGCGGTCGGGGATGCCGATCCTGGAAGCGATGGAGATAACCGCCAAAACCGTCGGCAATCCGGACATGGAAGCGACTCTGATTAGAATTTCCAGGGAGGGCATCGCCAAGGGTTTGACAATCGGTGAAGCTTTTCACCGGGAGACATATTTTCCGAGAGTGGTTGTGAATCTAATCGCCATTTCCGAAAAATCCGGTCACTTGGAGAGCATCCTCGAGACCCTGTCCGAGTTCTATGAGTCTGAAATTGATTCGTCTCTCAAGATTTTAATATCGTTCTTGGAACCGGTTCTCCTCCTCATTATCGGCATGATTGTGGGAGTGATCGCGCTCGCCATAATCATTCCCGTCTATCAACTGGTGGGAAAGGTTTAAGGGCTTTGTCTCCGACGCTTACGTCGGAGAAACAAAACCTTACCCCGCACCAGTTTTTATGAACACCATGACCCATCCAAGTCACCTAACTCAAGATTCGCTTTCCCCCTATGAAAATGGTCGATTTTGCGTAAACTGGTGCGGGGTGCTCGATTCTATGGATAAATTTTTATCACCCAAAGGTTCAAAAATTTATATATAATCGGCATGTCATCTAGGAAGGGGTTCACTTTGGTTGAAGTCTTGATAGTCTTGGCCGTTACGGCATTCCTCGCGGCCGTTGTGGCCCCGGGATATTTTGGCATTCGCGGAAAGCAGGTTTTAAACAGCATGACTTTCAGGGTTCTAAGCGACGTGAGGCAAACCGCCCAGAGGTCAAGGGCGCAAGAAAACGGTTTGCAGTGGGGAATCAGATTCTGGAATCCGACCGGAGCGGACAACGATTATTACGAAATTTGGAGCGGCGCAAGTTATGCGGCGGGCACCGTGCTCGCCAAAATTTCACTTAGCCCCCAGCTTGATTTCACCGATCCCGTTAACAATACTTCCAGGGACGTGATTTTTGATAAGGCCACCGGAATTCCGAATATAAGTACAAATATTGTTATAAGTTCATCGGTTTTATCGAATCAGATTGGTCTCGTGTCCGTGAATACGTCCGGCAAGATTGACTACGACCTCATAAAAGACCTGGTCGGCTACTGGGATTTAGATGAAAATACCGGCACGACGGCTAATGACAATTCCGGGAACGGCAATAGCGGAACTTTTTCGGCCGCCGCGCCAACATGGGTTGCGGGAGTCTCTTGCAAGAGCGGCAACTGTTTAAGTTTTAACGGCGCTTCTAATTATGTCACTGCCGGCAATGGTTCAAGTTTAAATGTTGGGAGCTCCTTTTCTCTTAGCGCTTGGATTAAAACTTCCTCGACAGCTTTAGCTTACATTATTGCCAAGCGCAATACTGATCTAGACGCCTCCATCGCTTACAATCTGAATATTGCGGCAACTTCTGGATTTGGACAATTCTATGTTTCTAATGGCACAACCAATGTGAGTGTATCCGGCACATCGAATTTAGCTGACGGCACTTTCCATCATTTGGTTGGCGTTTTTGAGTCTGGGGTGGCGGCAAGGATTTATATTGACGGGTCTCTTCAGAATTCCGCGGCCACAACCATAACCTCGGTTAACGTGAATGCCGCGCCCTTTACTATGGCCGTGAAAAGCGACCTCGCTTCCGGATTTCTAAGCGGTTCGATTGATGAAGTTCGTGTCTATAGCCGGGCTCTCTCGGCTTCAGAGGTCACCACTCTTTATAATTTCAATTTACGGTGAGCTATGTCGAACCACAACAAGTGATTTATACTTAAATAGGAAATGCCTACCAGTTTTAACAAGAGGAGGGCCCGCCCTGCCCATTCGACAAGCTCAGGGCACTCTGAGCGAGAGTCGAAGAGTGAGTCACATCGAAGGGGTCAATCAATGGTTGAGGTGCTCGTGGCTGTGGCCATTGGAACCTTGATTATCGGCTCGGCGGCGGGAGCGATAGTTTTGACGCTTCGCATCAACGCCCAAAATCGCACCGTGCAAACCGCCAATCTGTTAAGTCAAGAGCTCATTGATAACGCGCGGTCTTTTTCCCAGGCCGGTTGGACCAATCTTTATAATGTGGCTAGCAAGGGCCCTTCTACCAATTATTATCTTGTGAATGCAACGGGCGCCGATTTCACCGTCGTAACCGGTAAAGAGGGGGTTCCTGAAAATGAGATTAGGGACGGCTTGGTTGGTCAATGGAAACTGGATGAGGCTTCAGGGGTCAATGCCTATGATTCCTCCGGTGTTGGCAATAACGGGACTTTGACTGGCAGTCCCGTGAGAACAGTCTCCTGTTTCGTGAGCGACTGCCTAACTCTTAGCGGGACCGGCCAGTATGTCACGATTGCGCCCCCGAGCGGGTTCCCAACCACAGCCATAACTGTTTCGGCCTGGGTTTATTTGACCGGTCATATTAACTTTGATGATCTGGTGGCCAATAATTTCTCCGCCGCCGGCGGCTGGAATTTATTTGCCGATTCCGGCGGCAACGCCCTCTTCGGAGTTTTTAATGGAGTGAGCCAATTTAACGCCTCGGGTTGCGCCCCGTCGTTTACTTTAAATGCCTGGCATCACTTGCTTGGAACCTATGACGGCACAACTGTTAAGGTTTATTTGGACGGAGTTCAATGTACGACAACCTCGGCTCTCGCGAGCCAAACGCTTTATACTGCCGGATCTGTTCGGATGGGGGACGCCGATGGAACGTCCGCGAGTCACAGGATAGACGACGTTAAAATTTACAAGCGGGCGGTCTCGGCGGCCGAGGTCACTCAAACCTATAATTCCCGTCCCTTCACCCGCTATTTGTCGGTTGAAAACGTTAATCGTGATTCCGGCGGATCAATCGTAGCGACTGGCGGCACGGAAGATCCCTCAACGCAGAAAGTCACGGCTACGGTTTCGTGGAGTCAGTTCGGGGGGTCTCCGCAAATCCAAGCTTCTGAATTTTTGACTCGCTCCAAAAACGAAATTACCCAATTCAGCAACTGGAATGGAGGGTCTGGCGCTGAAGGGCCGGTTACAAGTCCTAACACCGGTTATTCTTCGCAGACCAAGATCGATGCGTCAACCACCCCCGGGTCTATCCAAATTCAAGTGCCATGACTTGTAGTGAATCGCATTGAACTATGAAAATTTTTAATTCAATCTTATTGGTCATTGTGGTTTTGTCATTTGGTTTTCCGGAAATTGCTTCTGCCGCCACCAACATTAATTCCACCAACAAATGGGCCTGGAACGATTCCTTCGGCTGGATGAACTTCTTCTCGCCGGGGACCGTTAACATAACCCCCAGTCTCATTCAGGGTTATGCCGTCTGGGAGAGCTTCGCCGGTTCTTACATAGCCTTTGACTGCGCCACTTCCCCCAATGGCAATATCTGCAGTACCAGCAACTTCAACGTTACCAATGACGGCGCCGGCAATCTTGCCGGCTGGGGCTGGAACGATGCCGTTGGCTGGATAAGCTTCAATTGCAACAATAGCGTTATCGGCAATACCTGCGCTACGTCGGATTACAGGGTGTTGTTGAATACCACGACCGGGGACTTCTCCGGCTGGGGCTGGAATGACGCTTTGGGCTGGATAAGCTTCAACTGCTCCAACACCTCTACCTGTGGGACGGTGAGTTATAAGGTGAGCCAAAATATCTCCGGGCCTGTTGCCGGGAACTTAATCTCCAGCACTTTTGACACCGGCTACTCTAACGGAGTTTCTTTTAACAGCTTTCTCTGGCAGGGTTCACTGCCCACCGATTCAGCGGTTAAGTTTCAACTGGCAACTGCCAATTGTTCCAATGGCGCAACCGACGCTCCAGGCTGTGCTGCGGGTGTCGGCTGGGGAGGCAGTAAGACTGCCGGTGACGGCGCCTTTTTGGGGTCGGACGGATCATCGGCAACTTATTACAGCCCGAGCGGTCCCAATAGCCCCATTCAGATCGCGGGCATTTATCACAACAATAAGCGCTACTATAGATATAAGGTTTTCTTAGATGGCATCTATACTCTTCCCTCGACCGGCATCGACTCCGTAAACAAATGGGCCTGGAACGATTCCTTCGGCTGGATGAACTTCTTCTCGCCGGGGACCGTTAACATAACCCCCAGTCTCATTCAGGGTTATGCCGTCTGGGAGAGCTTCGCCGGTTCTTACATAGCCTTTGACTGCGCCACTTCCCCCAATGGCAATATCTGCAGTACCAGCAACTTCAACGTTACCAATGACGGCGCCGGCAATCTTGCCGGCTGGGGCTGGAACGATGCCGTTGGCTGGATAAGCTTCAATTGCAACAATAGCGTTATCGGCAATACCTGCGCTACGTCGGATTACAGGGTGTTGTTGAATACCACGACCGGGGACTTCTCCGGCTGGGGCTGGAATGACGCTTTGGGCTGGATAAGCTTCAACTGCTCCAACACCTCTACCTGTGGGACGGTGAGTTATAAGGTGATGCAGGTTGCTTCCTCTTCCAGCGGACTTCCGGTAGTTGACGATGTCATAGTTAACTGGAGCCCGTAGCGAGCTTGTTAGCCCTTTAGTTAGCTTGATAGCTTGTTAGTAAGTAGAAAACGAATAATGTATAATGAGATAAAGATAAAATGACTAAGAACCTCCCGCTTTATTTTGTTTTAGTTCTCGTGGGCTTTATGGCTCTCTTCGGAGTGGTTAGGGCCTGGACCAATCCCTCGGCTGCTCCGCCCACGGGCGGCGGGCCGGTTCCCATAGCGAACGGCGGGACCGCCGGGACGACCGCTTCCGGCGCGAGAACCAATTTGGGTGCGGCCGCCTCGGGCGCGAACTCGGATATTACCTCCATTACCGGACTTACTACCGCTTTGACTGTTGCCCAAGGTGGTACCGGCGCCACCACCTTATCGGGAGCTTTGATTGGTAATGCCGCTTCCGCCTTTACGGCCGTAGCTCCGGGAGCAAGCGGCAATGTTTTAACCTCGAATGGCACGGCTTGGACAAGCGCGGCCGCCGCAACTTCACCGCAGACACCTTGGGCGAGCAACATCAACGCCGCCGGTTTCACGCTTTTCGGAAACAGCACCGTGAGCGGCACTCTGACACTGGACTCAACTTCTAACGCGACCAAAGGCAATGTGCTTATTGCCCCAAGCGGCGGCACAGTGGTAGTCGGTGGCGGCTCTGGAAAACTCGATGCCGGCACAGTTGATCCGATTTATACCATCGGTGGCGAGAGATTCGCCACTTATCTACCCAGCATGACTGGCGTAAAAGAAGAAACGACAGGCGTTCTTAAATTGAAAATTGAAAATTCAAAATTGAAAATTGCCGAGGCGGTTCTTGATTTCAAGAATGCCGAGAAAGGCTCGGACTTATGGCTTTTCTATCAGATTACCGACTTTGGCAAAAATTGGCAGAATTTATCAGTTATAGTTTCTCCCGGGTTTGACGGCAGGGCTTGGTATAAGAAAGAAGCTCACTCCGGTAAGTTAACTGTCTATGGCGACAAAGTCGGCGAAGTTTCCTACCGCTTAACGGCTCCTCGTTTTGATTATCAAAGTTGGAGCAATAGCGCGATTGGCGATGAAAATGTCCAAGGGTTTATTGTCCCGACTAAATAAAGGCTTAAGTCTAGATAACAGCGCTAAGACGTTGGCGACGGTCCTTGGCTTGCTGTTTCTTGCGTCGTTCATATTTTCTTCTTATGGTGAGTTGTATCGAACCATTGATGGAGGCAAGAATCAGCCCCTCCCTTCCACTACAAAAAGCTCTGATTCTAACTTAAAACTGCCTTTCAATACCAAAGAAACCTACAATATTCAAACCAGAGAAATACCGACTTTTACCGAAGCGGTCTTTGATCCGCTCCACAGCAGTGTTGGCAAGGAGCAGAGAGTTACGGTTAAGGTAAAAGCTCCGGAAGCGATAGAATCAGTCGTCCTTAAGACACAAGGAGACGCCAAAACCGTTAGCCATAATCTGAAACTCCTATCTGGCGCACGGGAAGACGGAGTTTGGGGCGGAAGCTGGAAAATAAACGACACCCACGATAAAATATATACGGCCATACTTGAGGCTAAGTCGGCTAATTACAGCTCTCATATAGATTTGAATTTTAGATAATTTATGGTGAGCCGCGTCGAACCATGAAAATTAGAACCAAAAAGATGATTTCGAAAATTGCCTTGGTTTTAGCGTTGTTGCTTGTGGTACTTCTCTATTTCTATAAAGACAGCTTATTCAAATTTGTTTCGCCGTATATTAATTCTAAATCGCCTGTAGCTGGAGAGGTTATTGGAAGCAATCCTGCGGCTCCCAAAGAACCGCCCGATACCGGCTACAACAAAGTAGCAACCATAGCCTATGACGGGGCAACGCTATCGCCGCAAAATGTCAGTTTTACTTTTAAACCCGAAGAGATTAAATCAGATAACGTTAAGAGCGGTCAGTGGATTAAAATTATTAACAAATCGAGTCAGCTAATTAGAGTATATTCCGATCCGCCATCAGGCGACGGATCTAATGAAGAGTTGAACGCCGGTTTGATATCTCCGGGCGAGTTTAAAATAATGAGAATCACTAAGAAAGGTACTTGGAAATATGCCGCCGGAGTCGCTATCGGGACTATTGTTGTAAAATAAGAAAGCAAATTTATGGTGAGTCACATCGAACTATGAAATCAGGAATTAATAAAATATCTTTTATAAAACTTGGTCTGCCCATAGCGGCGGCTTTGTACTTTTTAGCCCCCGGGGCGGCGCTCGCCGTAAACTGTTCTCCCTCCGCCGGTGGCGCCCTCACAATTAGTTCGAGCTGCACCTTCCCGAACACCGTTGACGGAGTTGATAACGGCGACTTGACTGTAGCCTTGAGTCAAACTTTGACAATCAATGCCGGCCAGACTGTTGCCTGGAATTCCGGTCAAACCATTACCGTCACCGGTTCCATTGCCATAAATTCTACCGGTCAGCTTAAGCAAACCAATCTTTGGATGGTTGATACCGACGGCGATGGATATGCGGATTCTCTTACTCAATACGCTCAAGACACAGCTCCTACATCTGGCAGAAGGAGAAATGTTATGACCTCTACAACATCAGCTGACGCCGCCGCAACCGATTCCACCAAATGGCAATATCTTACCGGCTACGCGGACGCGGACAATGATACTTATACGACAGGTGCCAGCCAGCAGGTTCTCTCGGGGGCTACCCTGCCCGCGGGGTACAGGGCGGCTGTAAATGGCGCTGATTGCAACGATACCAACAACACCCTCTGGCAAAATCTGACTGGCTACACGGATGCTGACGGTGATACCTATACCATTGGTAGTGCCCAGTCAGTTTGTTCAGGTGCCTCCTTGCCGTCCGGGTATAGGGCTTCAGCTACCGCCACCGATTGCAATGATGCCAATGGCGCTATCTGGAGAAACAGATACCGCGATGCAGATGGAGATGGTTATGGAGTATCTTCAGCCACCTGTGTAGGTAATGACGCCGGTTATGTTGATAATTCGACTGACTGCAATGACGGGAACGCCTCCGTTTGGCAGAACCTTACCGGCTATACTGATGCTGATAACGATGGCGTTAGAGCGAATTCAACCGCCCAATCCATTTGCTCTGGGGCTTCTTTGCCATCAGGTTACACGGCCAATGCAAACGGCCCAGATTGCAATGACGCGAACGCCACTGTCTGGCAAAACCTGACCGGCTATCTCGATGCCGATGGTGATGCTTATACTACTGGACCCTACACTGTTTGTTCGGGCGCATCACTACCCTCGCCCTATCTTTCTACCGCCGGTTCAGGCGCCGATTGCTATGATAGTAATGCCAATGCCAAGCCCGGACAGACCGCCTATTATAGTTCTAACAGAGGCGATGGCAGTTTTGACTACAATTGTAGCGGTGTTAACGAGCTTGATCCTAACGGACCACCATGCGACGCGGCACCTAATGGTCCCTGTTATGCAAGGGATGCCTATAGTGTATGTGGCCAGACCTCACCGTCATGTAGCTTAGGTACGGTAAGAACGACCGCCACTAACGCTGAGTGCGGGTCAACCAGGAGTGTTTGCAATCCCAGCGGCTACACCGACCCAGGGTGCAGTATCACGCGATGGTACGTCCTCTCCACGATGACCTGGATTTGCCACTGAGACAGTACAACGACTTATTCTTTTATACTAAAGGTTTGCCCAGTGGTTAACCACTGGGCAAACCTTTAGTATATTTGAGTTGCGTCTAATAACATTAATGACAGCTTATGGTCATGAAGTTGTGTATACAGCCGAAAAATTGAGTGTATCCGCATACGCCAGCCGGTGCTGAGCAGGTAGTATTAGGATAATTCGATGTAGAGCAGCTAATACATGGAGTTCCACCTGCAACTACGGAGTTCTCATGCGAAGTACCGCAAAAAGAGGCACTGGTCACTTGATTATAATTGTCCGTACTGCCAGTAACGCAAACAGTGCCATATGGCCCAGTATCAAAGTGAGATATTGTAAAATTGGCTACGTCGTCATAGTACGGCTGGTCATATGCAATGGCACTATTACAATCATAATCAAAACTGCCGTCACCCCTATTGGTAGTAAAAAAGCTACCCTGTCCGGGACGGGCATTAGCATTTGAATCATAACAATCACTGTTGTTAGATACATAGCCTCCCGGAAGACTGGCTCCGGAACACACACTGCCGGGACCTGATGAACCATAACCATCGGCATCGGAATCGGTATAGCCGGTAAGATTTTGCCAGACGGAAGCGTTCCCGTCATTGCAATCAGCCCCATTCACGGCTGATCTGTATCCTGAAGGCAAAGAGGCTCCTGAACAGACTGTCACGCCTCCTCCTGTGGTAAAGGTGTCACTGTCGGCATCGGTATAGCCCGTCAGATTCTGCCACTTGTTCACATCGGCGTCGTTGCAATCACTGGCGTTATCAACATAACCAACGTCATTGCCAACACAGACCAGAGCGCCCGCGCCAAACGTATCAGCGTCGGCATCCCGATACCTGTTTCTCCAGATAAGGCCATTGGCGTCATTGCAATCAGCCCCATTCACAGCCGCTCTATACCCTGAAGGCAGAGCCGCTCCAGAACAGACTTGCACCCCTGCTCCGGTCGTAAAGGTATCAAGATCGGCATCGGCATAGCCAGTCAGATTTTGCCAGAGGGTGTTGTTGGTATCGTTGCAATCAGCGCCATTTACAGCCGCCCTGTACCCCGCGGGCAGGGTAGCCCCCGAGAGAACCTGCTGGCTGGCACCTGTCGTATAAGTATCATTGTCCGCAACTTTTTCCCCTTCTGTGCTTCTATAGTGATTCCCTATTTATAATTTATACACTCTGCCCTCGGTTTCATTAATGAAACTGTTTTCTTTTTGAGAAATCTTACCGTTTATTACCCGAAAACCTTGAAAGATTTGAACCTGTGATAAAATTAGAAGGTGGTTTTTACGAACTCAAAGAAGTTTTTGCTCACAGCCCTTTTACTTCTTCTTATTAGCGCAATTTCCTTTTTAAATTTCCCCAGTATTAAATTGTTCGTCTGGGGAGTTAGCGTTAATTTGCCAAGTTGGCAAAGCTATAACGTGGGCGGTGAAAACGGCGACTCCCTCGAACTTGTTTCCGACGATTCAAAAGCAAGAATAGTAAAATCTGTAGCGGAAAACAGCGGCAAGTTTATTAACGACAAAAAAGAAATTTTAAAACTTCTTTTCGAGCCCACCACCTCTCCTTATCCCGAATTTATAACTAACATCGTTAAGTGTGATGAGGAATTCAAGCCCAAAGAAGAGAAGGTTGAAAGTGGAGTTATTTATAGCTTGTTTGCCGGAGAGAGGATGAACTACGGGATTTGTTCCGAAGATTTGATAAAGTACCATTCGAGGTATGGCCTTTTCGACTGCGGAGGGAAAGGAATTTTTGAAGTAAACCTTTTTGGCGCGGATGACGCCCAGATAGATAAAATTATCAAATCTTTCAGCTGTAATTTATGAAGAAAGTTGTTTTGGGATTTTTATCAGTATTAGCTATAGGCGGTTACCTTATAGTCAACAATTATAGACAAGAAATTTCTGTGTCTGCCCAGCGGGAGGTGACGGCAGTTCCTACTGACAATATCTGTAAGGACTGCAACGTTGTGCTTATTACTATGACGAATCTTCGATACGACCATATGTCAGGGAACGGCTACTCGAGACCCACTACGCCCAACGTTGATAAGCTATCCAAAGAATCTTTGGTATTCCAAAATGCCTTTGGACATTCCAGTTGGACGCTCCCGGAGATCATTTCTATCTACACATCCCTTTTCCCATTTCAGCACGGAGTGATGAATAGGTACGATGGGAGCACGCTATCGAAATACACACCTACCCTAATTGATGTTTTAAAGGATAACGGTTACACAACCGCCGCATTTACCGGAGGTTTTGATTACAATACCGAATTCGGACTGACCAACCGTTTTGATCATTATGAAGAGTGCACTAGGGGACAAGGACAGAATTATCCCAGGCAACCGGGCCCGAGAATCGGCGGTCCCAGCCAGTATGGAGAGGTGACTTGCACCGTGCCCAAAGCCATTGATTGGTTGAAAGAGAATAGCCGAGAGAAATTTTTTGTCCAGGTCCAGGGATTTGACGCTCATTGCCCATTTTCTCAAAATGGGGGACTGACTTACGATAAAAATTATAAAGGCGCCGTCGATTTTTCCGATTGTTTATGGACGTTTGACAGAACTGGTCCCCAAATTATAGATGGCCAGACGTATTACAAGGTTTATTTTTCCAAGACGGGCACCGATAAATTTGTGCTGTTGGGAGAGGAAGACGTAAAACATCTCATTGCGCTTTACGACGAAAGCATTACCTCTGCCGACAAAGAAATAGGCAAGCTGCTGAACGAACTAAAGTCTTTGGGCATTTACGATAAGACGATAATCATATTTGCTTCGGAACACGGGGATATGTTCGGCAAATACGGCAGGTTTATGCGAGGCGGTCCGCTTCGGGGAACTTTTTATGATGACGTTTTACATATTCCTCTTCTTATAAAGAGTTCACAAATTTCTCCCAAGAGAATTGACGGCTTGGCGGAACAAATTGATATTTTGCCGACACTTCTTGACCTACTGGGAATTCAAAATCGGCTTCCTATCGAGGGTAAAAGTCTAAGCCCGCTTATATTTCAAGATAAGGAAGTTAACGAATATATATTTGCAGGTTCTAATTTTACTCCCGGCGCAAATAATCAATATTACGAAAAGAAAACCAGAGTTGAGGTGATAAGAGATAAAAACTGGAAGCTAATCAAAGAAACGGTTTTTGAGAAAGATGGTACGTCTAAAGAAAGCTTAGAATTATATGATATTAGTCAAGACAAGGAGGAACTTCATAATGTTTTAGACGAGAGGGCTGATGTTGTAAGCGACTTAAAGGAAAGATTGAACAATCGGTTTAAGGCAGATTGTTTTCTGCCCATGTTTTTCCGTTGTAGCGCCAGATAGTTCCGGTCGTGAAGTCCAGCGCCCAGCCATTCGAAGGAGAGGAAAAAGAAACTGAATGAAGTCTTTGTTGTTTCTCCTGGGCGGCATTTTTCATAAGAGTCCACTCCTTTCCATCCCAATAGTAAATAGTGCCAAAGTTGCCGACAATCCAGCCGTCGTTTTGGGAGAGCATGTAGATCGAGTGGAGTCTTTTGTGGTTGTCTCCGACCTCACGCCATTCTTTTCCACCCCATCTTAAAAGCACTCCGTACCCCGTTATCCAGGCATCCCGTTCTGACAATATGGAAACGGAGTGCAGCGTCGGAGCGGAACCGATAACGCTTTGAGGCGGGTTTTGGGGTTCCCAAGTTTTCCCGTTCCAGAAAAGGATGGTAGCGTGTTCGCCGACCGCGTACCCATATTGGGGATTGAGTATAAAAACATTCCGCAATCTTTCTTGGGTGGGACTTTTTACGCTTTGCCAGCTTTGTCCATTCCAATGAATGATTGTGCCGTTAAACCCAACCGCCCAAGCGTCATCCTTTGAGGTGGCATAAACGTATTCCAATCTTTCCGAGGTGGGACTTTTCTCAACTGTCCACTTCTCGCCGTCAAAGGAGAGAATCACGCCATCGTCTCCCACCGCCCACCCATATTTCTGCGAAGATAAATACAGAGAATTTAAATTATTAGTTGTGGGCGCGGTATTTGACCAAAACTTACCGTCAAAGTGAGTTATCGTGCCGTTATTGCCGACCGCCCAGACGTCTTCGTCAGAGACGGCAAAAATTTGTTTAAGCATGAAAATCGGCAGGGATTGTTCGGTTCGCCAATTCTCCCCGTCCCATTTCAGGATTAGGTTGCCGTTGCCTACGATCCAGCCCTCACCTTTTCCAGTCATCACAATTTGGTCGAGCCGGGTGTCGGTGGGCGATTCAACCTTTTGCCAAGTTTGCCCGTCAAAGCGGATGATGTGTCCGTTGTGGCCCACCGCCCAACCGTCGTTTTCGGAAGTGAAATAGACCGATCTTAGCCAATTATCCACCGGGCTTTTTACTTTTTGCCAAATATTTCCGTCCCAGTGCAGTATTAGACCGTTTTCTCCCGTTATCCAGGCATTGGTTTTGGAAAGAGTGTATATGGCTCGAAGTCTCAAGTTGGTGGGGGAGGATACCTTCTCCCAATTTTTTCCGTCAAAGCGAAGGATGGTGCCGTCATCGCCCGCTATCCAACCGTAGTCTTTGGAAAGCATACTCACTATTTTGAGCGGCTTATCAACTCCGGCAGGCCTTTCTATTTCTTTCCACTCCTTACCGTCATAGTGGAGAATGCTATTGTGACCGACGGCCCAGCCGTCGTCGGGCGAGAGCATTTGCACCGACCTTAACCAATCGTCTGTAGGGTTTTTGGCCAATTGCCAAGCTACACCGTCCCAATGGATAATAGTTCCCCTATAACCCACCGCCCAACCATCGTTTTTGGAGGCGAATGAAACCGAGTGAAGCCTTTGTTTAGTCGGACTTTCAAATGAATTCCACCCATTCTCGCCCAGTCTGTAAATTCTTCCCAAGTTGCCGACCGCCCAACCATCGTTTTCGGAGGCGATATAGACAGAACGTATTAGCTCTGCCCGATTATTATCACCCTCTTCGTCGGTTGGCGAGATCAAACTATATTTGTAAAGAACGACAACTGAACCCAACGCCAAGAGTGTTGCTATAAGAAAAAAAGATTGCTGCTTCTTTAATCGCTTTATCGGGAATGACATATTTTTATTAGCGGTAGTTAGCTATAACGGTTTCTGCTCCGTAAACTTTGTCTCCCGGCCTTACCATAATATTCGTATTATCGGGAAGAATAACAATGACGGTGCTGCCAAGCAAAATCTGCCCCAGTCGATCACCAATCCGCATCGTGTCACCAACTTTGGGGTAGGTTTGGATCCTAGTAGTAAAAAGAGCGGTGATTTGTTTGACTTTGACCTCGCCCACGGCGGTCGTGATGGTGGTAACAGTCTGAACACCGTTCAGGTACTGGGGATCTTTGGCGGAGAAGTAGCCGTTCCCGACATGCTCGATATTCGTAACCTTCCCGCTAATTGGCACCCGCTGAACATGAACATCAAAGAGCGAAAGGTGGATGATGATAGTGACGCCGTCTTGGTCTTTCGTCACCCCAGTCACTAAGCCGTCAGCCGGGGCGACGATGATATTTTTTTGATCCGGCACTTTCCGTTCCGGGTCCCGGTCGAAATATTTCTGGAATTCCAGATCGATTTTACCCTTTACAAGGTCGTTCTTGACCTGCTCCGCGCTCCACTTGATTGAATCGCCGGAATTTTCCACTGGGCTTCTTTTCCCATAGTCGACAATGAGAAGAACGCCGACGGCTAAAACTAAGAGTGGTCCTATAATACTAATTTTCTTTTCATTAAGCCGTTTGGTCTCCATTTATTCTTATTTTAAACAAAACCAGCAGGGCGAGACAATACATAAGTATTCCAATCATAAACTCAGTCTTAAAACCCCAAAGCAGGAAAATGATTTTACTCACCACACCGCCCAGGACTGAAGTCACGCCGTCGATAGCATACATCCAGGGAATGAAGGCGACGGAGACGAGGGCAGTCATGCGCAGGCCAATGGGGAAGACCATGCCGGCCAGGAAACTCGGGATTGCTAAGGCCGAGACGGTTAGGATAATTCTCGAAACTTCGGGCAGTGACGAGAAGTTGGTGAAGAGGTAATCAAAAAGATAGAGATAGCTTAGAGAGAGCAGTAAGAGAGCTAAAACCGCCCGGCTAACCCAAGGACGAAGTTCCAGCGACCTCACTCGGGAAGTGACCAAGCTTCCCAGTCCGCCGAAAAAGAGAATTGCCGCCAGACCAACCGAGATCGGCCATTGCGGTCGCTCCAAGAAAAGCGCCAACTTTTGGACTAGACTCAACTCAAAAGTAATGAAACCAACACCGACTAAACTAAAGAAAGCCGTCAGATAAACAGTATTTTTATTTACTGGAACCCCCCTTCGGAAAGGCAGGATAATGACGGCGGCATAAGCGAGCGCAGTTAATCCCAAAAGCCAAAGTAGATACTGGAAGGTGAGACCGCTTTGTTCCGAGCCGATATTGATGGCGTTAGAACTGCCGAGGCTAGTGATGAGATCGCTGGTGTTGATGAGAAAAGGTCGGTCGTCGGTGACGTCGGTATTTTTAGCTAGGTACTGTGTTACGTTGGTAGAAGTTAGGATTTTGGGCTGATAGCCGAGCGGTTGAGCGAAACTGGCGAGCTTACCTTGTTCGGCGGCTGAAAAACCGTCTTTGGCGGCCAAGGTCAGCGAATAATTTTGTCCTTCCGCAATGAGCAGATGATTTATGGGATCGAGTCCGCGAGAGGAAAGGGTCGGCACCAGATTCTCTGTCAAGATGGTATGGAACCAATTATCGCCGGCGATAGCCAGGACACCGTGCGGACTCAAGCGATCAAGATATAATTGGTAGGCCTCTTTGGTGAAAAGATAATTCTCGGAAAAAGCATAAGCTGCCGTGCCCACGCCGCCGTAAGTCTTGGTAAAAAGAAAAATGAGATCATATTTTTTACTGGAGGAAGCGACAAAATTGCGTCCCTCGACAACTTGGAGATTAACCGACGGATTTTGATAGATATTGTAGTCAACCGTTCGTCTGAAAGTATCTATTACCAAAGGATTGATTTCAACGGCAGTGATATCAGGAACTTTGTTTAAGGCACCAATAATGACCCAGTTACCAGGGCCGGAACCAATCTCTAAGACGTGTTGGTAATCCCGCAATAGGTAGGGGAGGTTATTGATACTCTTGAGAAGAAAGTTAACGTCACTCAACTCCTTAAACTTGAGGATGTAAGCAACGCTCGGTTTACAGTCACGAGAAAGATTTAAAATTTTAAAGTTTGATTTTCCCGGCTGGTAATCAATTCCAATTACTTCTTTGGACCTGGCGGCATCAACCGGCGAGATGGGATCGATGTTAATTTGGGAAAACGAGTTGGATTCAACTAGTAACGAGTCTCTTCCCGAGCGGCAGGAAACCTGAAAGGATTCGGCCGGCGGTAAGGCGAGCGGTATCGCTAAGAGCGCTACCACGCCAAGGGTTAGAACCTTGAAGCCAAACCGATAGAGGAGATAAAGCACTGTTGCGATGAGAGCCGCGGCGTAAATAAAAAGGGCTGTCCCTGTTGTGCCGTAGGAATCCATCAGGTAAATAACAATCAGAGCTCCAAACGCCCCGCCCAAAAGATCGAGAAAATATAATAGCGATACTCTTTCGGCGTGGTACTTGAGAATGGTGGCAATTAAAATTCCACCGACTGTATAAAAAGCGAGTGATGATAGAAAGAAGAATAGTCCGAGAAAATTAACAAGAGAGGAGTCGGTAGGCGCATGAAGAAAGTGAAGCGCCACAAATGGGACGAGAGAAAGGATGGTAAAGAACGGAAATAGTTTGGTTAAGTAGCGGCCCGTTTCGGCGGCATCTCGTTTCAGGCTTTTGAAGTAAACAATTAGTCCGCCTAACCCAACCCCAGCGATAGCGAAGGAAAAGATAATAAACTCCAGTCCAAAGCCGAAGGCGACACGGGATTCCCGGGCCAAGAGGACTTGTGAGGCGAGAATAGTGGCTGAGGTGAAAAAGAGCGACCCCAGCAGTAACGTGAATTTATTTTTCCAGATCATCGGTGGCGGTGATCTCGTTAAATTTACCCAGGTAAGCTCCAGCTAAAGTATTACGGTCAATTGTATTAACCTGGTAGGGAGTAGTCGGGGCATACTCTGGTTGATCCAGCTTTGTGTTCGAACCGACAAAGACTTTGTAGTACTTGTAGACGTAGGGAAAAACTTCCTTAAGAGAATAGTAGAGGATATCTTTATATCGGGGTGGGGTGGGAGTCGTACCAGCTTGACCGTTAACCGGATCAAAGAGTGTGTCAAAACTCCAGAGAGCCAGGGTGCCGTGGGGTGCGAGAGCCCTCCCGGCTAACCTAAAAGCGTCAACGGTGTAAAGCGGCGAAGAATAAGCCACCAACGGACTATCAACGATAATAATCACTGAATCATAGGTTTGGCTGGTTTGGCGAAGGAGCTCGAGTCCGTCGCCGGTAATTAAATTGACCCGGCTGTTTTCTAAAACATTGGAAAATTGTTTGGTTATTTTGATAACCACCGGATTTATTTCGACGACGTCAACTTGAGTGTTGGGATACTCCAAGACTTTACCGAGCGTCCCGCCGCAGCCCAGCCCGATATTAAGAACTTTCAGACTTTGATGATCTTTTAGTTGGTCCAAGGCGTTACCGACAATGGCATGTTGCGAAGTGCCGGGATGAGGATTATATGGGCACTGTAAGCGGTTATTAATGTAGAGATTGTCGTTCTGAACCGCGACTGGGCCATAGGGAGAATTTTCGTAGACTTGGTAGGCTTGCCCGTCAATTGGTTTGGCGCTTGGCGCAGCGACTGACGGATTAGGAACATTCCCGAAGGTAGTTAAGGACAGGAAAGTGGCGGCAACAGCGGCGGCAAACACTTTTTTGGTTCGCGGCATTACTAAAACCCCAGAGGCAAGATTAAGAACGGCGCCAAGCTGCATGGCTAAGGTAATTCCCCAAACCGGTATTACGAGGAAACCGACGGTGAGCGCGCCGACGATGGATCCCAACAAATCAATTGAATAAACCAGACCGACGGTTTCGCGATTAACCCTCTTAAGTAAAGAAGCCGCTAAAGGGAAAATAGCGCCAAAGAAAATGGCCGGAATTATTAGGATAGCCGAGCTTACCAGAAACACCCCCAAGGGCGATATCTGGGGGATGATTACCGTTAAGCGCGTTAGAACGGTGAATGCATAAATAGCTGTAACTATCTGCAACATGCCAAAAAGCAATTTTTTGTCTTTGAGACGGTCTGATAGTTTATAGAAAAGAAACGATCCGATTCCCAAACCACCTAAAAACACACCGAGTACCGTCGCTAACGAGTAGCTGCTTTCGGTAAAGTAGAAAAATAGCACTTGCATTGCTCCGCTCTCATAAATTAACGCCGAAGCAGCGCTTAACATTAGGGCAATGCCGATATCCCAATTGTCTAAGGGGTTTTTATTAACGGGCTCCATCAGAAACGTGTAAAGTCATATTTACCCATTGTAGTATAATTGTAAAAGATATAGTATAATCTTTTTTTAGATTGATGAACGAGGCTAGCTTTCTCAAGTATTTCAAAAATCCAGTTGTAATATTACTTTCGCTTTTAGTGCTAATCGTCTTGGTCTATCCGAGCTTATTTTCGCCTAAGGCGCAGAAACTTTACTGGTTTATTCCCGACGGTATGAGAGCCGACCAGAATTTGATGACCGTTTATAAATGGGCCGAAGAGGGAAAACTGCCCAATATCAAAAAAATGATGGATAGCGGTTCCTATGGTTACTCCATTCCGGACTTCCCGTCCCATACTCCGGTCAATTTCGCCTCGCTTTTGACGGGCGCTCATCCCAGCGTTCATGGTGTTGCCGATGGTCCCATGAGAATTGAGGGTAAAACTTTAGAGAAACCGTCAGTTGGCGGATTTTCGTCTGTAGCCAAGAAAGTTTCTCCGATTTGGACGGTTTTGGAAAATGCTGGCAAAAAGGTGGCGCTTTTATCCATACCCGGCTCAACTCCTCCGGAGTTGAAGTCGGGCATCACCATAAGAGGCAGGTGGGGCAACTGGGGTTCCGACGACGCCGCTTTGATTTTCGAACCTAAAGAAAAACAAGCGGAGCTGAAGAGCGTAGGCTCGGGTTTCAGGTTGTTCTATTTCGGCGATACTTTAACCAAATTCGTTGACTCTAAAACCAACACTGATTTTAAAACGGTCGCTTCTTACAGTCCCATAAAAAAGGCCAAAATGTCGGCTCATGGTTTGGACACCTTCGCCTTCATTATTGACAGTACCAATGACCACAAGACCAATTATGACAAGATAGCTCTCTCCTTTAAGGAAACCGGAGAGATTTTCGCGCTTTTGAACCAAGGAGGATGGAGCAACTGGCTGCCGGTAACCCTAAAATACAAAGACGAACCCTATGATTCGAACGTTAAACTGAAAGTCATCAAGGTTTGGGATAACGGACAGTTCCGAATAAGGGTTTTGTACAATAACTTGAATAAATTTGTAACCGTTCCGGAAACAGCGGCTAAGGATATGACCCAGGCCTTGGGTCCTATGGTTGATTTCGTTGACAACTTCCCGCCGCAGTTAATTTACGAACCAGAGGACAAGGAAACTTTCTTGGAGGAGTCCCAGATGTCCTTGGACTATCATAAAAATGCCGCAAATTTCATATTTGAGAAATATCACCCTGACGTTTTCCTTCAAGATATATATACACCGAACCAAATGTTAAGCAGTCGCTGGTGGATGAGATATCTCGACCCCCAAAGTCCTGACTATACTAAAGAGAAAAGTGAGTCGGCCATGAACGACGTTTTGAAAATGTATCAGGGATTGGATGCAATAATCGGGGAGGCCTTGAAGCACGATGACGGCAAAACTTTATTTGTTTTGAGTTCCGACCACGGCATTATTCTCCAGACGAGAGTCATGGCGTTAAATAATCTTTTTGCCGAAAAAGGCTGGCTTAAATATTCCCTAAACGACCAAACCGGGGAGGTTAATATTGATTGGGGGGGCACCAAAGTTATTTATTTGCAGACTAACAATATTTACATCAATCCTCAAGGGTTAGCCGGTCCCTATAAGAGAAGTTCCGAGCCCGAATACGAAAAGCTAAGAAGCGAAGTTATAAGCACTCTTGAGTCCCTGAAGGACAATAATGGAACCAAGGCCTTGGCCAAAGTTATGACTTGGGAGGACACGCCGAAGTTTACGGAGCTGCCACAAGACAGGATCGGAGATTTGATTTTCGAGGTTGCACCCGGCTACGGCTTTAGCGAGGGCATAAATCCCAAACTTCAGGTGTTTTACGATTCGGTCGTTTCTGGCAATAAACAGGCTTATGATCCCGCGACTAACGGCATGCAGACGCCATTTGTAATTATGGGTCCGGGGGTTAATAAGAAGGGCTATAGCTTGCCTAAAAATATCAGTCATATTGACCAAATGCCAACGATACTTTCGCTTATGGGAATTAAAATTCCAGATTATGTTCAGGGCAGAGTACTTACTGAAATCAGTAAGTAGAAATATGAATTATAAGCTAAAGATATTTCTACTTGTCCTGGTCTTGTTTGTAATAGTTGAAATACTGGCCAGCCTGGGTTATCTGGTTTATCTTTCGGTCTTTCCCGTTAAGCAGATGAGCCCCATAGTAGTTCCTCCTAACCTCGTCGTTCCGCCACCTCAAACGAGCGCCTCTTTGATTTCCGGGTTTTGCAAAGCGGAGGATGTCTATACGGAGCTTAGCCAAGCTGTCAAAAATCAAAATAAGGTCTGCGAGTTAAATTTGATCGGTAAAATGTCCGGAATTTTTGATCCGAGGATCTTTCGAATGACTAATATTAAATTCTTGCGTTTAGGCACCAACAACCTCAAAGTTCTCCCGGCCGAGCTATTTACCTTAACGAGTTTGGTTCAGCTCGGGTTAGGTCAAAACGGTCTCTCTGCGATCCCGGCCGATATTGCCAAACTGACCAACCTAAAAATTCTTAACTTAACCGATAATGACCTAACCACCTTGCCGGATGAGATGAGCCGGCTCAAGGCTCTGGAGCAGCTTTGGTTAGGCAGCAACAATTTTAGTGAGATCGAGCGGGAGCGTGTGGGGAAACTTCTGCCTCACACCCAGATAACCTACTAAACCTAGAGGCGGGTAACCGCTAACCATAGGGTGAACCTATGATAAGATTAAAACGTGGCTCGAGATGTTAAAACGTTAAGTGGAGCGGCGACTCTGCCGGTCATTCTTCTAATGTCGGGGATTGTGATGGAACTCGCCATCGTGGGCGTGGTCCTGGCCGCCATCCTCGGAAACACCATTTTCGGAAGCCGGGTTGAAGCGGAGGCCCTGGCCGCGGCCAGAGCGGGAGCGAACGACGCCATTATCCGGGTGATTCGTTATAAAAATTGTCCCACGACCGGTTGCCCCGCTTCTTATTCAATAAACGTCGGGTCAAGGCCGTCAACGGCTGACGTCACCATTGCCTCGGCGGGCGGCGTCGTCACCATAAATTCGATCGGGACGTCTTCTTCAAGAAAGAAAAAAGTGCAGGCAATTTTGGGAGTGGATTCATTAACGGGGCATGTTAAGCTACAATCTTTTAAGGAGATTGTCTTTTGATTGATAGTTCAATAAATTCACTGCAAGAATGGAAGGGATAAAAAAGCTGGTGAGAAAGTTTGTAAAATTCATTACCCCGCCGCCCATCGGGGGACTTTTTGTCGGCAATTTTGCCATCCAATATCTTGAACTCAAAGACGATTTAAGGGGCATGGGAGGGGTGCTGGAGGCGGGAAGCGTCGGTCGCGAAGGGTTTCTTCGCCTGCCTCCGGGAATCATCGATGGAGGAAAGGTCATTGATAAGCCGAACTTCGTATCCGCCCTAAGGGAAGTTCACTCGCAAATATCCGGAGATCCCAAGAAAATTATCGACGTCGTGCTAACCCTCACCGTGAGAGAGGTTTTCGTTCAAACTTTCAGTCTCCCCAAACTGGCGGAGAAGTCTTTGGCGCAGGCCGCAGAATTAAACTCGCGGATGGTTTCCCCAATTCCGGTAGACGAGGCTTATTTCGGATGGCAGAAGGTTGGGGAAACGAGTGCCGACGGAGGGCAGATTGAACTCCTGGGAGCCTTTATTCCTAAAGTCCTCGTTGATAGGCTCTCGGAGAGTCTGCGGGAAGCAGGATTCGGAGTCGCGGCGGCGGAGTTTTCCAGCCTTAGCCTCGTGAGGAGCCTTAACTCGTCGGGTTTAGTTCAAAAACAGGAATCCTATTTGGCCATAGAGGTCGGCTCCTACGGCTTAAATCTTATGCTCTTAAGAAATGGAAACCTTTATTTTGATTATTCCTATTCTTGGAGTTCTCTTCAGGGGGAGGCAAGGGAAATATCGGTTCCGAACCTAAGGCGGGTGATTGGAGCCGAAACTCAAAAGATCATGAATTTTTACTCCGGCCGCTTCGGAGGGCAGATTAGGAAGATGATCGTCGTAACTCCCTCGCTTCAGGAAGAATTGGCGGGAATTGTTCGGGAGCTTTTTCCGGGAATCGAGGTGAGAATCGTAGGAAGCGATTTGGTAAATCCGGTTTTAGGAGCTGCCTTGAGGGGGCTAACGCCCCGGGTTAGGGACTTTGATATAAGCCTGACGAGCGTGAGCGTTGCGGAAACTTTCCTCCAGGATCAGATTCTTAATTTCGTGAGCCTCTGGAGAAGTGTGCTTCTTACGGTTGTGGGATTTACGCTTCTCGTTTTTGCGGCTTCCGATGTATTCCTGGGGAAGACCATTGCTGATGCGAGAGAACCCGGCGTGATCGAGTTGAAGCCGCAGGACCTCTCCCAGTTAAACGATCTCCAGGTCCGGGTCGAAGAATTCAATAAGGCGGTCGGTTTCGTGAAACAGGCCAAGGAGAAGGACAAAAATATCTCACCAATTCTTCAAACTTTGAATAATGTCGGAGGCGCGAAAGTTCGTTTAGATAGAATTTACCTGCCGGGAGTGGATCTGGCCGGTGTGATTGTGGGAAACGCCAACAATAATGAATCAGCCATTGAATTTAAAAATAATGTCGCCGCGCTCCCCCAGTTTTCGGATGTCAGTTTGCCACTGGGGAATATCGTGGGTCAGATTGACGGCACGGTGGCCTTTACTTTAAGTTTCAAGGTTAGGAATCTTGATTTCTGAAAAAACTTTATTGAGAACTTTTTTGTCGGATTGGGCGATTTTCTCAAGCACCAAGTCCCCGGCCATGCCTGCCCGCTTTCTAATACCGATTCTCAAGCGGTAAAAATCCCGCGTTCCCAGAGATTTAATAATTGATTCCACGCCCTTGTGTCCCGCCGAGCGCGAAGAGAAAGAGATCTTATGCTTTCCTAAAGCGATATCGGAATCGTCATGGACAACTAATATTTCCGATGGCTTTACTTTGAAGTATTTGGCTGATTTCAAAACGGCCTCCCCCGACTGGTTCATAAAAACCAGGGATTTGGCATAAACCAGGCTCCCGTTCTTTAAGTATTGAAAAAGCTTTGAGCCGTCGGTTTTGAATTCCAGGTTTCGGAAACGTCGCCCAACGAGAGAATCAACCAGGAGATGCCCCGCGTTATGATAAGTGTTTTCATATTCGCTCCCCGGGTTCCCCAAACCAATAACCAGTCTGAATTTATAGCGGCTTGCGGTCATAGTTTGATTGTATTAAAATGCGCCCCATGAGGCAATTTCTTCTCTCTTTTTGGGAAGTTTTGGAGATTCTTTTGGTCTCGCTTATTTCCATAAAAATCATTTACAGTTTTATCGCCCAACCTTTCTTGGTCTATGGTGCCAGCATGGAGCCGAGTTTTTATACCGGGGACTATCTTTTGATTGACCAGATTACTTACAGGTTCCGCGACCCGGTTCGCTATGACGTTCTGGTTTTCAAACATGACGGCAAGGAATGCCGTGAATCCGGCTACTACATAAAGCGAGTTATCGGCTTGCCGGGCGAGAAGGTGCAGGTCGGCGGCAACCGGGTTTTAATTAACGGCTCTCCGATTGAGGAGAAATATCTGCCATCCGGTTGGCAATACCGTCTTGACACGTCCCTTACCCTTGGGCAAGGTGAGTATTTCATGATGGGAGACAATCGTCCCTGGAGTTGCGACTCGAGAAATCTGGGCCCCATCAAGCGTTCTGAAATAGTGGGGGAAGTGCGTTTGAGGTTTTGGCCACCGACTAAAATAGAGGTTCTGCCCTATGCCCAAAACGAAATCTAAGGTAAAAACTAGAGTCCAGAGCAAGGTTCAGGCCGCAACAACGGAACTTATTTTACAGGAGCCGAGGGGCATGCACGATATTTTGCCGGGAGAAATGCCTCTTTGGGAAAAATTTGAAAAAGAAGCCAAAGAGATTGCCGAGTTTTACAACTTTAATAAAATTGAGACCCCCATTTTGGAGAACGCCGAGCTTTTCTCGAGAGGCATTGGCCAAGGAACCGACATTGTCGAGAAAGAAATGTTCGTCCTTCGGACCAAAGGGGGAATGAAGCTGGCTTTGAGGCCAGAGATGACCGCGCCGGTTATAAGGAGTTTCAACAGTCACGGGCTTCACAAGTCGCCGCAACCCCAGAAGCTTTATTATTTGGGGCCAGCCTTTCGTCACGAAAGCCCCCAAGCCGGCCGCTATCGGCAGTTCCATCAATTGGGATTTGAGATCATAAGCGGGGACGGAGACGTGAATCCCGTTTATGACGCGCAGTCGATAATCGTGACTTATCGATTTCTGGAAGAAATGAAGATTAAGAATTTGAACATCCAGGTGAACAGTATCGGCTGCCGCAGCTGCCGCGCCAATTACCGCAGGAAACTTCTTGAGCATTACAAGGGCGAAGAGATTTGCCGCGATTGTGAAGAGCGCCTGGGAATTAATCCTCTTCGAGTTCTCGATTGCAAAAACAAAATCTGCCAGCCGGTGAAGTCTTCGGCTCCCGGCATTTTGGACTATCTTTGTTCTCTTTGCGGGAATCACTTCAGGCAGGTTCTGGAATTCTTGGACGAAGTAAAGCTTCCCTATACTTTGAACCCGCAGTTAGTGAGGGGTTTGGATTATTATAACCGAACCGTTTTCGAAATTTTTGGCGAAGAGGGCGGACTGGCCGTTGCTGGCGGCGGCAGGTATGATTATTTATCCGAAATGTTGGGCGGCAGGCAAGCTGCGGCCGTGGGGGTTTCGATCGGCGCGGAGAGAATTATTGAGATTTTGAAGTCAAAATATGAAACCCCGGCGCCGAAACCGAAAGTTTTCCTGGTTTACGTCGGTGAACTGGCGAAAAGAAAGAGTTTATCTCTCGTCGAAGAATTGAGACGAGAAAAGATATCTCTTTATGAGGCGCTCGGAAAGAACTCTCTCGCGGCTCAACTTGAGGCGGCCGGCAGGCTTAAGAGTCCGCTGGCATTAATCTTTGGACAAAAGGAAAGCCACGAAGACAACATCATCATTCGCGACATGGAAACCGGCGTTCAAGAAGTTGTGCCCCTCTCCAAGATATCGGATGAGGTTAAAAGAAGGCTTCATTCTTAAGAACCCAGATTTACCCCCACACTAAAATGTTTAGTGTGGGGGTTTACCTAATCCCTGGGAACTGATAAAATCATTCGACAAGATGGAATAAAATGTCGGGAGTAATTGTAAGAAGAAAAGAGGGCGAATCGCCAAACTCGTTAATCTACCGCTTCTCAAAGAAAATGCAGCAGAGCGGTATTTTGAAGGAAGCCAAAAGACGGCGTTTTGTGAAACGAAATCCCAGCCGGGCCAAAGTGAGAGCCTCGGCCATGCGGCGTGTCCGGAAAACGATTGAAGTGGAGAAGTTGAGAAAAATGGGTCTCCTCTAAAATTAGATTAATAATGTCGTTGCTTCAGAAATTAGGGGAAGATTTAAAAGAGAACCTGAAAGGCCGCCGCGAGAGCCAAACGGCGACTTTGCGTATGCTCCTCTCCGCCATTCACAACCGCGAAATTGAGAAGCGAAGCAAGAACGGTTCCCTAGAGCTCTCCGACGAAGAAGTGATTGAAGTTCTCCGGAAAGAGGCGAAGAAAAGGCGGGAGGCCGCCGATATATATAAGAAAGCCGGCAGATCGGAACTGGCCCGCAGGGAAAATGAGGAGCTGCAATTCATACAAACCTACTTGCCGCAACTTATGAGCCCAGGCGACATAGAAACGGTTGTTGATAAAGTTGTTGCCGGCGGGATAAAAGATTTCGGTCTGGTTATGAAAGCGGTGATGGCTGAAGTTAAAGGTAAGGCTGAAGCGGGAGTTGTAAGTAAAATAGTCAAAGCTAAGTTAGGTGCCTAATGAGCGAGCGTGATTTGCGGGTGCTGACGAAAAGAGCCCTCAGGTTTTTAAAGTTAAAGAAAACATCGGTTGATGTTTTTTTAGTTAGTGAAAAATCGATGAAATTTTTGAGCAGGCGTTTTTTGGGAAAAAGAACTCCAACTAACGTTTTATCTTTCGAGGAGCCGAACGGATTTCCTTCGCGGAAAGGCTGGAAGCATCTGGGCGAGGTTTACCTCTGCCCGAGCTACATCAAGCGTAAAGGGGAAGACATAAAATTCATGGTTTTCCACGGGATACTCCATCTTCTGGGATATAATCACGAGACGAAAGGTGATAGAATGAGAATGCAAAAGCGAGAAATGGAATTTTTATCATGGCTCGGGAGCAAATCTTAGGACTGGACGTTGGTTCCAATACCATCAAAGCATCGGTAGCCGAGGGAAGTAAAGCCCACAAAATCAATCTTCTCACGGCGGTCGTTGCGCCGTCACGCGGCCTTCGGAGAGGCGTTGTTGTCGATATGGAGGAGGCCGCCTCGGCAGTAAACGCCGTTCTGCAGGACATAAAACAGGCTTCCAAGTCGGCTGTTAAGAATATCTATCTTAATGTTGGCGGAGCCGACATCCGCACCCAGATTTCAAGGGGCGTGGTTGCGGTGTCGCGGGCTTCAGCCGAGATCTACAAGGATGATGTTGACCGCGTTGTCCAGGCCTCCGAGGCGGTTAATTTGCCGCCCAACCGCACGATACTTCACACCATAACCAGAGAATACATCGTTGACGGGGTGGGGGACATCCAGGAACCCTTGGGAATGGTTGGGACCCGTTTGGAAGTGAACAGTTTTGTGATCGACGGTTTCCAGCCGGCTGTAAAAAATCTGGTCAAGTGCGTTGAGCTTGCCGGCGGGAGCGTCTCCGGAATAATTTTCAGTCCGCTGGCCTCGGCGCTCGCAGTTCTCACGAGAAATCAGAAAGAACTGGGAACGGTCTTGATTGATATCGGTTACGGGACAACGGGCATGGCGGTTTACGAAGAGAATAAACTTTTGCAAACAAAAGTTTTGCCCGTCGGCGCCGGGCACGTGACGATGGATTTGGCAGTCGCCCTTAAAATCCCGGTCGAAGTCGCGGAGAAAGTAAAAGTCTCCTACGGTTACGCGGTCTCCAAAGAAGTTTCCAATAAAGAATCGATCAATTTAAAGAAAATCGACGTCAACACCCAAGGTGCTCCTTCTCGCCGATTTGTCGCGGAGGTTATTGAATCGCGTCTCTCGGAAATTTGCGAGTTGGTGAACAACGAACTTCGGCTTTTAGGCAAGGCATCAAAACTTCCGGCCGGAGCGGTCCTGGTTGGCGGCGGAGCCAAAATGCCCGGAATAGTTGACTTGGTTAAATCGGAGCTTAAACTTTCAACGCAGGTAGGGCTTCCCAGCCCCGCTCAATTTGAAGCGGTGATCCCGGAGACAATCGAGTTTTTGGAATCTCCGGAATACGTCACCAATCTGGGGCTTATTCTCTGGAGCGAGGTTTTAAGTCCCAGGCGAGTTTTGATAGGGGACAATCGGTTAATCGGCTTTTTAAAAAATCTTTTACCTTAATAACCGATGAGAAGAAAAATGAAGAAGAGCGGAATTAGAAGAAAAAAAGGGGCCAAAAAGGCGCCGAGCATCAGACGGGGGGAAAAAGCTCCCAGGCGTCCCTTAATCCGAATTAAAGTGGTTGGCGTTGGCGGCGGCGGAGGCAATGCCGTCTCGAGAATGGGTCGTGATTTTGGCGTCCGAGGCATAGAGTTCATTGCCATTAATACCGATCTCCAGGATCTGGATTATTGTGAGGCCGACCAAAAAGTTCATATCGGTAAATTTGTGACCAAGGGTATGGGAGCCGGAATGGACCCTGAACTGGGACTTCAGGCCGCGGAAGAAAACAGGGCGGAAATTTCGGAAATATTGAAAGACGCCGACATGGTTTTTATTGCCGCCGGTTTCGGCGGCGGGACGGGAACGGGAGCCGCTCCAGCGATTGCGGAGATTGCGAGGGAGAACGGCGCCTTAACCGTGGCCGTCGTGACCAAGCCCTTCACTTTCGAGGGTTCGGCCAGGCGCGAAATCGCCGAAGAGGGAATTATTAAACTGAAGGATAAAGTTGATACATTTCTGATTATTCCCAACGATAGAGTTTTTAACATAATTGACAACGACACGCCCGTCATAAAAGCCTTTGAAAAGATCGATGATATTTTAAAAAGCGCTGTCCAAGGCGTCGCTGAAATCATTGCGGCCACCGGTCTCATTAATGTTGATTTCGCCGACGTTAAGGCAATAATGTCCCGCGCCGGCATGTCGGTAATCGGCGTCGGCACCGCTTCCGGTCCCGAGCGCGCCGTGAAAGCCGTAGCCCAAGCAACGAATTCGCCTTTGCTTGAAACTCCAATCGATAACGCCAAGGGCGTGCTTTTCGGAGTTTCCGGCGGGAGGGATCTGAAGATGGTTGAGGTTAATGAAGCGGCGAAAATTATTGCCGAAAAAGCCGACCCGGGAGCTAAGATTATCTTCGGCGCCTACAACGACAAGAAATTGAAGAAGGGACATATGAAAATCGTGCTTATCGCGACCGGTTTTAGCGGTCTCACGCTTAAAAGCGAGATTGATTTATCGAGTTTGCTTAATTCCCAGAATTCAGTTCTTGATTTTGGCGAGGCTCGCGGAAGCAAGGCGAGAAATGAAGAAAGCCTGAATAAAGAATTGCGGGAAAAGCAAGAAAAATCTAGGAAAATACTTGGCGGAGAGGTTCCGGACTCGAGTAGGGATGAGGAAACTTGGGAGATACCGGCCTTTTTGAGGAGAAAAAAGCGTTAAGAGTGTTAGTCTTGCTAAAGCCGCTCTTTTATGATGATTTATCCACACTTGCGGACTTCGGGCCCGTTAGTAGAATGTGTGAAGGGTCAAAACTTTTTAGTCAAAACGGGTAAAAATGAAAATAAGCAATGTCCAAGAAAGCAACCTTAGACGATAAGAAAATAAATCAGTCGTTTTCAGAGAATGCTTTGAAGATGATGAAGAAACGTTACCTAATTGCCGATGACAAGGGTAACAAAGAAACCCCGGCTCAAATGTTCCGCCGGGTTGCCGGGGCAATCGCCAAAGTTGAGAAAAAATATGGGAGAGATTCCCGATTTATTAAGAAAGTAGAGAAAGATTTTTTCGAGGTTTTAGCCAATCAAGAATTTACCCCGGCTGGCAGGACGCTCACGAACGCCGGCGGAGAGACCCCGCTTATTGCCAATTGCATTGTTCTGCCAATCCGCGATTCAATGGAGGGGATTTTTCAAACTCTGAAGGAAGCAGCGCTATTACAACAAGCAGGTTCTGGTTTAGGTTTTGCTTTTGACTCGCTTCGTCCGGCAATGTCTGTGACGAAACGCTCTCGGGGGATCTCCTCTGGTCCAGTTTCATTTTTGAAAATTTATAACGAAGCCTTCCGAACTATAAAACAACAAGGTCGTCACGGCGCCAATATGGCTATGATGAGTATTGATCACCCGGATGTACTGGACTTCATTCGTGCTAAAGAAGTTGAAGGGGAAATAAACTGTTTCAATATTTCTGTAAAAGTTACTGATGAATTTATGCGGAAACTTATCGAAGAGCCTGATAATCAGTGGTATTGCACTTGGAAAGGCGAGAGGACGAAGCCTCATAGAGTTTTAAGGCACTCCAATGGTGCCGTTTACGGAGTTGAGGAATTAGATATGACCGTGAGGCAGATTTTTGATGAAATAGTAAGTTATGCTTGGTTAAATGGAGAGCCGGGAATCGTTTTCATTGACAGAGTGAATGAAACGAATCCTTTGCCGGGGATGGGGAATATTGTCTGTTCCAATCCCTGCGGGGAGCAGTTCCTGCACCCATATGACAACTGTAATTTGGGATCAATAAATCTGGCTAAGTTTGTAAGAGACGGCCGAGTTGATTATAAAAGGCTAAGGCTTGTTTCCAAGGTCGCCACCAGGTTTTTGGACAATGTAATTGATGAATTCGATTTTCCGGTACCGCAGGTTACTGAACTCGCCCTAAAGAACAGGCGGATTGGTTTAGGGATAATGGGTTTTGCTGATATGCTCTACCAATTGGGCGTTAAATATGATTCCGATGAAGGATTTGCGGCTGCCGAGAAAGTAATGAGGGCAATCCAAGAAGCTTCTCATGAGATGTCAGCGGAACTTGCCGAGGAGAAAGGGGTCTTCCCGAATTATTCCAAGAGCGTTTTTAAAGACGCTAAAGTAAAAATGAGAAACACCGCGACAACGACAGTCGCCCCTACCGGTTCTATCTCAATGATGTTTGATGCCTCGAGCGGAATTGAGCCAGAATTTGCTCTGGCTTATATCAAGCAAGATAAAGACGGCCATCAGTATCACTATTTGAACAAGTACTTCGATGAAGAACTTCATCGCCGGGGTTTCAGCGAGGAAAAGATTAACGCCATTAAGGAGGAAGCGGTAGCGAAGGGGAGCATTCAGCAATTAACTGATCTGCCGCAAGATTTGCGTAATGTTTTCGTGACGGCGATGGATATTTCTGGGGTTAATCACATCAAAATGCAAGCTGCTTTCCAGAGACACGTTGATAATTCTATTTCTAAAACTATTAACTTGCCCAATAGCGCTACTAAAGAAGATGTCAAAAATAGTTTCATCTTGGCTTGGCAATTAAAGTGCAAGTGTTGCACCGTTTATCGAGACGGTAGCCGTGTTATTCAGCCTTTGAACTTGGGGTCGAGTGAGATTGTTTCGATGACCGAGGCGCCGGTGAAAAAACTCTCCGATCAGCCGATGAATCTGCCAATTGATAAAGGCAGGATTGAAAAGCGCACCCGTCCCGAGGCCTTGATAGGGAGGACCTACAAAGTTAAAACCGGTTACGGCAATCTTTATGTGACGGTAAACAACGACGAGCACGGCGTGCCTTTCGAAGTTTTTGCGACCATCGGCAAGAGCGGGGGATTTTTTCAGGAGCAGTCCGAGGCCATTTGCCGATTGATATCCTTGGCTCTCCGGTCCGGCATTAAGGTTGAGAATGTCATTGATCAGCTAAAAGGAATTAGGGGACCGGCGCTTGTCATGACCGAGCGCGGTACGGTTCTATCGTTACCGGATGCCATCGGTCAGATGCTTGAAGAGCACGTGAGAATCAACAATCATCATGTTGAAGAGTTGGCGATTGCGACAGTGACATCGGAAGCGGCTGAATCGGCAGCCGATGCGCCGACGAGAGCCATGGCCGATTTTGGGTTTATGCCGGAGTGTCCTGATTGCGGTGCGGCCTTGAAAATGGCCGAGGGTTGCATCAGTTGCGTGAGTTGCGGCTTTAGTCGGTGTTTCTAAGCGTAAGAATAACCCCGCAACTTGCGGGGTTATTTATAGCGGGCAGGCTCACTACTCGTAGCGGATTTCAATTCTGTCTTTATCTTTCATCAGGTAGTTCTCAAAATCCTTGTTTTCTCTACCATTAACGTACATCTTAACTGTGCCGTCTTCGCCGTTGCATTTATCAAAGACGCAGGTTGAGTTAAATTCTTTGCCCCAGTTCTTGAAGAAATTTTTAAGCTTAACGTCATCTTTGGCAACTAGTCCGCTAAACTCAAGATGTAGGGTCCCGGTTGCATCGTGAGTGTGAATTGGTTGGTGAGCCACCCCGATGCCGATATTTGCCGATATCTCCTGCTTTACTCCTTTAATATAGATTGAAAGTTCGGGATGCCAGTGGATTCCGGATTTCGAGATAATGTCGGTTTCGGCTGGCTCGGGGAGGCTATCAATGAACCAAAACGCGCCGTAAGCGGCGATCGTAACAATCGTCAGTATTAAAACTATTTTCAGCGTCATTCTGCTTTTATAAATTTTCTGTTGATTATAATGACGGTTGCAACCGTAGCTATGACCATAAAGGTTATGAAGATGAAATGTCTTATGGCTACAATTTTTACGGCCAAGGCATCAAGTTGATCGTTGAAATAGTAACCAATCAAGATCATTGCCGGAACATATAAAAGAATTGCCAAAGAATCATACATTCTGAAAGTTTTATCCTTTACCTTTGTTAAGCCCGCGAGCATCGGCCCCAGAAACCTTAAACCGATTATAAATCTTAAAAAGAAAATGGCCTTGGCTTTATGCTTTTTCATAAAATCCTCGTATTTGAGGAGCTTATCTCGTGTAACTCTCTTTATTAAGGCATCGGTAAACTTGCCCCCCTTTTTTGAAAGGAAGAAAAGGATGTTGTCTCCTATAAAAACTCCGGCCAAGCTTACCGGTAGGGCGATAAATTTGTTTAGGGCCTGAATGCCGATTAAATAACCCACCGAGATTAAAACTATTTCTTCAGAGATTGGACTAAGCACTCCACCTAAAACCAGGAGTGTGAAAATTCCGAGGTAAGAAAATTGTTCTAAATAATTTATTGGTAATTGATCCATTTTCTTTGGGGATAAAGAAAAGCTGCATTTAGGGCAGCCTTTCTTTTCTAATTACGAATTTTTTAGCAACACTTGCAAGCGCCTTCACTAAGTTTCATTAAACCCCCAAGGCCAACTAAGACCGGCCAGGTGAGGCTCACGGTCTCATCGCTTAAGACTCCGAGGTTCCTCAAGAGGAAGGCCGCGGCGAATAAAACGATAAGCAACGGGATAACCTTGTGATGCGAGCAGCCGCACTTATTCTTCATCATCATTCCCTCATCCATTTTGTATTTGAAAATTAGTTTACCCCCGACCTTTCGCTAATTATAACACTATTGACTTAGGGTTTTATAAATATAGACAACTGTGATCCAAACGATGCTGGCGAAGACAACACCGGCGATAAATCCGGAAAGCCCTGAGGCTAAGTGTTGGCCGACTCTAAAACGAAAGCTTCTTACTTCTTTTGATATAAAATCTCTGACCAGGGGATTTACCATAATCCGGATTATATTATGGACGGGCGTCGGTTGCAAAGGGTCTATTCATAGTGAATTTATTGAACTATTCAATGACGGTTACGCTTCCGGTATAAGTTTTGGTGGCGTTTCCGGAAGAGACTTTGAACTGAAACTGGTAGGTTCCGAGGACGCTCCAGGTATGTGAGAAGGTCTGATTTTCTTCGTTACTCAAGCCCAGCTTCTCTTCCATGGTTCCGTCTCCCCAGTCAAGCGATAAGTTGAAGGTAACGAATTCCGGCAAAGACGATTTTCTGATGCTAAATGAAATAGTGCTGCCAAGTTTCGCTAAATAGCTGATTGGCGGGGACGTTATTCCTTCCGGCGGGATTACTTGAACTGTGTTTGTTGGAAGAATATTTCCCTCCCCTATGTTTTCTTCTACTCCACGAAGAACATTCAAAGCCAATTCTCTTGCTTTCCTTTCAGCATTCCCGGCAAGCGCCTGCGCGGTTGAAACAGCTTTCTCGGCGGCGAAAGTTTTGGCCGCCTCTACTGATTTAGTTGCCGTCTCGCGGACTTTTTCGGAAGTGTCTTCAAAAAAGGTTTTGGCTTTGCTTAAAACGTCCTTAGTTTGAGTTTCGTCTTTAGCTTTCCCTAATATTTTTCTTTCACCGAAAATATTAGCGTTAAAAGACCGCTTGCCCGTTGGAACTAATAAGGCGGCGCCGATAATTGCAATTACTGCAAGACTTACAAGCAGAACCTTTTTGCTCACGCGTAGATTGTATCAAAGAAGCGCCAGCCTTTCATTTTAGATCATCTACAAACATTTCATAATAAGCAGCTACGGAGGCGGGACCCAACATTATCCATAAGACAATTTCCTCTAGTGGTATCCCTAATCCTAAAATGTTGACCGAAGCGATATAGTCTCCTGCGAAATGCCAATGCTGCAACTTAATGCCTATTAGTTCATAGATGATATTAAACGGTAATAGTATAAAGGAAAACGTTATCAGTTTTGGCAAAAGCTTATGATCTTCCAGCAAGATGTATATGATCGGCAATATAACTGGTAGGCTTAAAATTGTTGCATAGGGGATACCTATTGAGACTTGACCTAATTTCAGCCATAGGGTAAATACGACAGCCAAAAAGAAAATCGCAATTATAAGCCACTTATAGTTCTTACTTAGTTTCTTGTTGGTTCGCTTAAAATCTATGAAAACTTCATAAAGTATAACTACTAATAAAAGCCAAAAGGGATACCAGAAGAAAACATCTAAAGGAACGTTGTAAAGCCTAGGTAAAAGAAATTTCGCATACCATATGCCGTTTTTTTCAGCGAAAACTTGAAGAATTACTGAAAGAGCTATACCTAACGGTAAAGCAAAGAGTAAAACCCTTCTTATTAGGAGCGGATATCTTATCAGCAAATATAGAGACGGAGTAACTAAATATAATATTTGGGAGATTAAAGCGTTTATATTTAACAGCAGAATCAAAACACTAGTCACTGAAAATAATGAAATTAGAACTAGCGCATCGAAATATTTTCTTTCCATTTCCGCAATTGATTATATCAAGAACCTACAACCGATGGCTGTTTTCATGGGTTCTAAGTGTGACTAATATGCTCCGCAGGTAGGACTCGAACCTACAACCATCTCCTTAACAGGGAGTTGCTCCACCATTGAGCTACTGCGGAATATGGTTCGGTGCAACTCACCATCGTGAGCTTGCCGAACGACGGTAAGAATATAGCAGAGTTTTTAATTCAAGTAAATTGGTTTTCTTGTTGGCAGAGGGCTATATGATATAATATAGACCATGCAAAAAACATTAATCGTTTTGTCGCTCGCTCTATCTCTCGCGTTTTCGTCGTTACCAATAACCATCGCACAAACCACCTCTCCCGCTCCAGCAGTTCAAAGCGGAGATGAAGATTTGGGCAACCCGGGGATTCTACCCACCAATCCCTTCTATTTTATAAAGGAGCTGGGCAGAGCCACAAAACTTTTCTTTATCTTTGATCCTTTTTCCAAAGCTGAATACGAATTGACCGTCGCGGGCGAGCGAGCCGCCGAGATTAAGAGAGTTATTGACTTAGAGCCCAGCAATACCAAGGCCATAGAGAAAGCCCTCAATAATTACAATAGTAATGTTTCGAGGTTGAGCGCGCGACTGGAATCGCTTAAGCAAACTTCCAATAACCCCAACGTTGATAAGTTGTTGCAGCAGTTAGCCGACAGAGTCTCTCGTCATCGCCGACTTTTCGAAGGTTTGAAAGATAAGAGTGCCGTGATAAGAGACAAGCTAGAGTCCGTGGGTAATAAGATTTTAGACGAAGCTGTCGGAAGTTTGAAAGAAAAACCGACTCCAGTTCAGTCCAATAACCAGTCGCTATTGAAGGAAGTTTTGATAACCGATAACGGTTTTTCTCCCAAAGAGATAAAGATTAAGAAGGGAGATACTGTTCGCTGGACTAATCAAAGTTCAGCCTTGAGCTGGCCGGCATCAGCTATTCACCCAACTCACTCAATTTATCCCGAGAAAGGCGGTTGCATTGATTCAAGCTTCGATGCCTGTAAGGGGCTAAATAAAGGCGAGAGCTTCACATTCGTTTTTAATTTCCCGGGTTCATGGAAATACCACGATCATTTAAATCCTTCTAAAGCAGGGACAGTAGTCGTAGAGTAAGGAAGATGGTATGATTATGGAAATGGATAACGAAAAAGCCAGTAAAGTGGCCGCCGCTCTGGTTTTAGCGGTCGTTGTAGTTGGCGTCTTCACGCTTGTTAATTGGCCAACCGGTACTCCGTTAAAGCAGTTTCAAGATTCGCTTACCGGCAAAAAAGAAGCCGCTCCGGTCCCTGTCCAAAAACCGCCGGAAGTTTATGTTCCCCAAGACGGGACTATTACCCAGGTAATGGTTCCTATCGAGAAACAGGCCAACATGGTTATTGATATTACTACCGCCGGCTTCAGCCCCGCAGAGGTAAATATCGTCAAAGGCACGGCAGTTCTGTGGACCAACAGAGATAAGGCTCCCCACTGGGTGGCATCAGTCGCCTCCAATCAATATCCGGAAAGAGGTCCTTGCGGGAGCAAGTTTGATTCTTGCGCCGGTCTAAAGCTTGGCGAAAATCTGCGCGTAACCTTCGAACGCTCAGGCATTTGGGACTACGTTGATAAATTGAATCCAAAGTTTACTGGCCGAGTCGTTGTTCAGTAAATGCCAATGCGAATCTTCGGCGAGCTAAAAGTAGTTTACGCTCACTGCGATATTCCCTGCGGGATTTATTCGGCTGTGCCCTCGGCTATGGCCGCGGAGACGGTCGAAAAGATGGTTATTCTTTTGACTGGACTTACACCACCAACCTCTTTCAATAAAGGAGAGATGCTCGTTTATGAGAATTCAGCTGCTCGGATGGTCAGAGTTAAAGAAGAACACGCCGAACTTTGCAAAAAAGAAATATTAATTCTCTGGACGGATTATTTTAAACCGGAACATTTGATTCAGTTTCCCGACCTTCACGAGAAGATTTGGGTTGCGACCAAGCTCTGTTCTAAAAATAAGCGAGAGATAAACCTCGAATCGGCCAAGGAGTTAAGACAAAAAGTTGCCGAGATCGGAGAGATATTTGAAAGGACTAAGAAATAATGTTTCTTTCCCGTTTTATTGTTTCCGGACGGAGCATGGAACCGGTTTTTAGAGAAGGCGGCAAACTTTTGGTTAGCAATCTGATTTATAAATTTAGAGGACCCAAGGCGGACGAAGTCGTGGTTTTAAAAGATCCTCGTGATGGGCGTTTGATTTTGAAAAGAATCAAAGAAGTTCGGGGAGATGAGTACTTTGTTTCCGGTGACAACGAAGGGGAGAGCACCGACAGCCGAAGTTTTGGCTGGATAACGAAAAAAGATGTTTTAGGGAAGGTCCTGATACGTTACTTTTAGGTTGTTGACAGAATACCCCCTAGGGGTATTATTTAAGGCAATGGTTACAAAAACTCAAGGACGAGCCCTGCGCCGCCTCAAAATAATTGGCGGCCAGATCCACGGTCTGCAAAAAATGGTTGAAGACGACCGCTACTGCCCCGATATTATTATTCAGTCGTTGGCGATTAAGAAAGCCCTCTCTAGTTTTGAAGATTTTATTTTTGAGAATCATATTGCCACACATGCCGTAGAACAAATAAAGGGACAAAAATCAAAAAAGGCAGTCAAAGAGATTATTGCTATCTATAAACTTTCTAAATGAAACGAAGTTGGCTTGCAATAAATATGTTATGAATAATACAAAACCGGACATGGAGAGCAAAGGCAAACAAGGGGAGTATACGCTTTCAAATATAAACATTCTTGTTTTCGTGATTGCTCTCGTTGGAGTTTTTATTTACGTAACGGGACCGGAGTTCCAACGGGATCGGGCGAAGACTCAAGCCTTATCAACATTATCAAATGAGCAACATATTGCTGATGCTCTCAAGGATAAAGTGTTGCCGCGAGCGGGGATTGTCCTGCCGGTTCGTTGGGGTGATCTCGGCGTGAGAACGATAAGCGCGGGAGTAATCGATAAGGAAAAATTTGAGTCGATCTACGCGAGTCGCGGGGGCCTAACCGATGAAGCCAAGCAACTTTTATATGGATCTGATAACGGCAACCTCAAAATTACGTCTGAAAATTCCGGGTTCATTTTAAATCTTTTGTGGGCGTTGGGATTAGGCACTAAGAGTTCTATTTTGGAAGAAGGGCCGATGATGGATGCGCGATATGGAGGGGCGGAGAACTTTGCCTCGACCGGCGGATGGACGCTCTCGAGAGGGGAAACAATGGATCATTATAGCGGGCATCCCTTAATCGTTTTAACGAGAGATGAGCAGGACCTTGTCGCCCGGGTCGCAAAGAACATCTATCGTCCATGTTGCAACAACTCAACCTACTTCCCGGACTGCAATCACGGCATGGCGATGTTGGGACTCCTTGAACTTATGGCATCACAGGGGATATCGGAAAATGAAATGTACAGAGTGGCCCTGCGGGTTAATGCATACTGGTTCCCGGATACTTATTTGAATATTGCAAGACATCTTCAATCAAAGGGGGTTGGATGGGAAAAAGCCGATCCCAAAGAACTCCTGGGATATGATTTTTCCAGCGCCTCTGGATACCAGAAAATTCTAAGTCAAATTACTGTGCCTGAAGTGCGGTCGGGTGGCAGTTGCGGAGTATAAAAGGTCGCACAGTAGAGATCAAAACATAATCGGTGGGTCAAAGCTCCTCGCAAAAAATCTATGCTTGCCCGATGCACCCGCAAGTTCGGAAGAGCGAACCCGGCCGGTGCCCGGCCTGCGGTATGGATTTGATACCCCGAAAGGCTGACTCTCACGCCAGCCGCAATATGCAGAAAATGCCTGCCCGCCATAGCCGTGGCGTAGGCGGGAGCCACGCTGATCACGAGGCCGCTATGACAAATCCGGCAATTGCCGAGCAGATGGAAGTCGACATGCGTCGCAGATTTTTAGTGTCTTTCCTGCTCTCAATCCCTATCGTTCTTTATTCTCCACTGGGCCTTAATTTTTTTAAGCTCGATCTTCCAACTCCCATTCCGGTAAATTGGCTGCTTTTTGTTCTCACAACGCCGATAGTCTTCTTTACGGGCTCCATTTTCATTACCGGCACCTATTATTCTCTTAAAGCCAAGAAACTTAATATGGCGGTCTTGATCGCTACCGGAGTGCTGGCCGCCTATCTTTTTAGCGTGCTACTTACCGTAATAGGAGGAAGCGAAACTTTTTATGAAGCCGCAGCGCTTTTAGTAACGTTTGTTCTATTTGGTCACTGGATGGAGATGCGTTCGCGTCGCGGGACTTCTGACGCGCTTCGCGCCCTTTTTGACCTGGTGCCGCCGCAAGCCAAGGTTATCCGTGGTGGTAAGGAGACTGTCATACCCAGCGCCGAAATTGTTCACAACGATATCGTTGTCCTTCGGCCCGGCGACAAAGCGCCGGTAGACGGCGCGATTACGGAAGGGGAAACTTCAATTGATGAATCGCTGGTGACCGGAGAATCAATTCCGGTTATTAAAAAAGTTGGTGATAAAGTTGTCGGCGGTTCAGTTAACCAGACGGGAACCGTCAAGTTTAAAGCTACCCAGGTTGGGTCGGAAACCGTTCTTGCGCAAATCATCAAACTTGTTGAGACGGCTCAAAATTCTAAAGCGCCCGGCCAGCGCATAGCCGACAAAGCGGCGAGTTGGCTGGTCGTTGTCGCCATTGGTTCCGGGATCGCAGCATTTCTAAGTTGGTATTTGGGCGCTGGAGCTGGACTCCTTACGGCCCTTACCTTTGCGGTTTCGACGGTTGTCATTGCCTGCCCTGACGCGCTTGGCCTTGCGACTCCCACAGCCGTTGCCGTAGGAACCGGTATCGGCGCCAAACACAACATTCTTATAAAAGACGCAGCAACGCTTGAAAATACTTCGAGGCTTACGGCCATTGTTCTTGATAAAACAGGTACTTTGACCATGGGCAAGCCGCAAGTTACCGAAATAATCGTTCGTCCAGGGAATAGCGTGCGTGAACTTATTGCCGTATCGGCAGCCGTTGAAACTGGTTCCAATCACCCAATCAGCTTTTCTATTATTGAAGAAGCTAAAAAGCGCGGCATTGAAGTAAAACAGAGGATAGAAAAATTTGAGGCGGTTAGCGGAGAGGGTGTTCGCGCGGTCGTAGGCGGCCAGTCGGTTATTGCCGGCACGGAACGTCTCATGCAGCAGCACAAAATCGATCTCTCACCGCTTCGCTCGGAGATTGACCATCTGCTCGAGGCTGGAAACACCTTGAGCATTGTAGCAATTGATAACAGTGTTGCGGGAGTAATTGGTGTGGCTGATACTTTGCGGCCGTCGGCGAAAAAGACGATTTCAGTATTGCAGTCCATGGGTTTGGAAGTGGTTATGATTACCGGCGACCATGAACGAGTGGCGGGTGCGATAGCCAAAGACCTTGGTATCAATCGCTACTTCGCGCAAGTGCTTCCTGGAGACAAAGCCAAGTATGTGAAGCAATTACAGGACGAAGGCAAGTTTGTCGCGATGGTCGGTGACGGAATTAACGATGCACCGGCGCTTGCCCAAGCGGATATCGGTATTGCGATTGGTGCGGGAACAGATGTGGCCATAGAGACGGGGAACATTGTTCTTATGAAGTCGGACCCCTACGACATTGTGGCTGCGCTTCGCTTGAGTAGAGCAACCGTTGTCAAGATGAAACAGAATCTTTTCTGGGCTGCGATTTACAACATGCTTGCCATTCCCATTGCCGCAGGAGTTTTCTATAGCTCGCTTCACTGGTCGCTTCGGCCGGAAATTTCCGCGCTTCTCATGTCGGCTTCATCCATCATCGTGGCTACCAATGCAGTTCTTCTTAAACGCGTCGAACCCAGCCTGCGCCAGTAGACTTCTAAGTTATTCCATGTTAATTTAAGGGAAATGGTTCTCCACCAAAAAACTCTTAGTGTTATTTTAATTCTGAGCTTGATTGCGAGCGTATTCTTCGTTTTCGCTATTCATACTGTGGGCAGTCATTTCTGCCCCTTGGGAAGCGGCGGACTGTGCGGTTTGGCCGGCGGTTTGGAGGATATTTTGGGACATCTCGCGTCTTTGAACGGTTTATTGTCTCTTGTCCTGCCCCTTGTTTATCTTGGAATTCTTTTTCTCGCCAATTCGATTAGCACGTTAAATACAACTCTAGACAGAAATTTTAGTTTTGTTGATGCCCGACCCCGTCGATTATCTGAAAAAGAATTGAGCTGGCTGGTTTCTCACCTCAATAGTCCTAATTTGAGATAGAGCCGCGGCTTTCTTTGGTTGCGGCCCCCTGGTACTTTCTGGTGCTCTATTTCTTTGCGTCTAATTAAAAGTTAAATTCAACTAACATGAAAAATTCAACTAAAATAATTGCACTTTTTGTTTTGGTGATAGCCGGTCTATCCGTATGGAGTCTCCAAGGGAAGATTCAGTCAAGCTCGACATCAGGCGCCAGTTCCAGTTTTAATCTCGCCCAGATCGAGATTAAGGAAACGGGTTATGATTTCGGCTCTGTCTCAATGAGGAAAGGATTGGTAGATTATAACTACGCGGTTAAGAATATTTCTTCGGAAACCCTGCGGGTGGGAGAAGCGACCACTTCCTGTATGTGTACCACCGCTTTCTTGAGTTTGGAGGGCGGTAGAGAGGTCGGACCTTTTGGTATGCCCGGGCACGGGGATTCAGGATTATGGAAGACCGCCAATCTGAAAATTGAACCCAACCAGGTTCTTAATGTCCGTGCGGTTTTCGATCCGGCTGCTCACGGTCCGGCTGGCGTGGGATTCATAGAACGGGAAATTTATCTGGATTTCGGCGGTTCCGAGCCCGTTGTCTTAAGCTTCAAAGTCAACGTTACTCCCTAAATAGATGAAAAAGATTTATTGGCTGATTCTATTCGCGGCAGTCTTATTGGGCGGAGCCTTTTACTTCGGTTCAATGTCTTCCGCCCAGTTGCTATGGGATATTTCTTCTGGCGGTAAGCTGCTCCTGCCCCTCGTTGTCGCCTCGGCTATGGTTGACAGCATTAATCCCTGCGCTTTCTCCATACTGCTCCTAACGATTGCTTTTCTCTTTAGCCTGGGCCGGCTTCGTTCCAATATTCTTCGAATCGGTCTTCTCTACATCTTGGGGATTTTCCTGGCTTATCTCGCAATCGGTCTCGGGATTCTCCAGGTTCTGCACATTTTCAGCATTCCTCATTTTATGGCCAAGGTCGGCGCCATAATGCTTATTGGTTTCGGAATCATTAATGCCCTGGAAGTCCTGGTTCCGAACTTCCCGATTAAGTTACATATTCCGCATTCAGCTCACAATAAGATGGCGGTAATGATTGACCAAGCCAGTTTGCCCACAGCTTTTTTGCTTGGCGCATTTGTCGGTATCTGTGAATTCCCCTGCACCGGGGGTCCATACCTCGCGGTTCTGGGATTGTTGCATGACCAGGCGACGTTCTTAAACGGATTAGCATACCTCATCTTCTACAACATTATTTTCGTCCTGCCGCTTCTTGTTATCCTCTTTGTGGCATCGGATAAGAAAGTTCTGGAGAAGGTTCAAGTGTGGCAGAGAGAGGAGCGGAAAACCGAAAGATTAATTGCCGGTATCCTCATGGTCGGATTAGGGTCTATAATTTACTTTGTCTGATGGCTATGTTGGTGGCGATAAGTTTGGCGTTCTTGATTACCGTTAGTGCCCGGTTTCTAAATCGGACGCTGCGGTTAGAAATTTGTCCAATTTGTCTGGGGGTAAGTTCCACCTGGCTTATAATTTCTTTGCTCATCGTTTTGGGAATCTTCGATGAAGAAGCGTATCTTTTGCCCTTGGGATTGCTTATAGGAGGGACGGTTGTTGGTATTGCTTTTCAAGGAGAAAAGAAATATGTATTTGCCCGTCAAAGTATTTGGAGATGGAAATTGCCGGTTATTTTTATCGGATTAACCATCTCTTATTTATTTTTGATTAATTTAAGTCCGTTGGTTTTGATTCTCGAAGCTCTGCTTTTATTGGGGTTCGGCTATTTTCTTTTCGGCAGGCGAGAGAAGGTGGCCTCGAGCAAGAACGAGTCAGTTAAGAAAATAAAGGAGGAGATGGAAAATTGTTGTTGAGCATGGTTAAGAAAATTACAATTTTTATTTTTATCTTTCTCTCGGCAGTCATTGCCATAACCTTGATGGCCAACGTCTTTTCTCCGAAGGTTGCTCAAGGAAAGTACGACGGTTTTGCCGAGTGTCTTTCGAATAGCGGAGCCGTAATGTACGGCGCTTATTGGTGTCCCCATTGTCAAAATGAGAAAGCGGCTTTTGGTGATTCTTTCCGATTTGTGAATTATGTGGAGTGTACCGAAGAACCGAAGAGATGTCTGGCCAATAAAGTTGAGAGTTACCCCTCTTGGCTTTTCCCGGATGGTCGGAGATTAGCCGGCGAACAGGGGCTGGAGAAGCTTTCGGAAGAAAGCGGTTGTCCCCTACAACCATAAAGAGGAGTATAATTTTTAATAAGATGTACCAACTTATACAATGACAAAGATATTCATAGTGTTCATTAGTGCCCTTCTCTTCGCACCCGGTCTCGTTTCTCAAGCTCAAGGACAGACGATGTTTAAGAGTGTTACCCCGGAAATTGAAGAACATACCAAAAAAGAGGAGGCAGAGGGTAAGACGCTGTGGGAAAAGCTTCAATCAAAACAGCTTAATTGCAGCGACTTAAACGACGGCGATTTCGAAGCTTTGGGTGAATATTTTATGGGGACTATGATGGGGAATTCGCATGCCGTGATGAACGCCATGATGATTAGTATGATGGGTGAGTCGGGCGAAGAGCAGGCACATCTCGTGATGGGTAAAAGATTAAGCGGTTGTGATACCTCGGCTGCCTTTTCCTCCCAAGCCGGAGGTTTTATGCCCATGATGCAGATAATGTTAGGAGGTATGATGGGTAACTGGAGTAATCCGTGGACCTACAACTCGTGGGGGATTATTGGCCTGATAGGCACACTTTTTTGGATTGGCCTCTTGATATTACTTTTCTTGGCCATAGTTAAACTATGGCGGTCGATTGATAAAGAAAATAAGGATAAAAATGACTAATTTGACTAAAAACGAGGCACTGTTTTTGACTATCGCGAGAGTCGCTGTCGGTTGGCTTATGTTCTATGCCGGCATTACCAAAATTATGGATCCCGCTTGGACAGCCAAAGGATATCTCACAACCGCTAAAACCTTCCCCGAATTATTCCAGTGGTTTGCCTCCGACGCCAATATCGGCTGGGTGAATTTTGTAAACGAATGGGGACTGACTCTTCTGGGAATATCTTTGATTCTGGGAATAGGGGTTAGATTAAGCTCTGTTCTGGGCGTAGGTTTGATGTTGCTTTACTATTTCCCCGTTTTGGAATTTCCGAAAGTTGAGCACGGATTTCTGGTTGATGAACACATCGTTTACGCCGCAGTTCTTCTGTTCTTCGCCGCCGTGAGAGCAGGAAGATATTGGGGGTTGGAAAACTGGTGCGCCAATCTTCCGATTTGCAGGCAGTATCCGAAGCTCCACAAGTTTTGGGGATAGGTTATCCCAAACGATCGTTTTGGATAAAGATTTTTAGACCCCTAAGCCAAGTTTTTACAGCTCGGCCTGGCGGCATTATTGATAGCAAGTAATTTAACTCAACAAATCCTTTAAGGATCCAAGCCGAGAATCCGGAGATAATTATTGGCCCTACTTTCGCAACCGCGTATTTGCCGCCAACCGGGATTATATAAGGATATTCTGTCGGCTTATATTTCACCGGCTCCTTCCCGTAGATATCGCAAATTATGTTCTTGGCAACAATATCGGCTTGAGAAATAGCTGCTCTCGCAACACTGGGTATCGGTGTACCGTCGTTCTTATAAAAGCACGTTACGTCTCCCAATCCGTAAATTTTTCCGAAGAGTTTCAGCTCTGGTGATTCAGGGAGACATATCATCCCCGGCATGACTTCCGCCCTGCCCCGCCTTTCTATTTTTAGCGGTAGGCCACTCGTTAGGGAATTGGCTTTTACTCCTCCCGCCCATATTAAAACGTCAAAAGGAATTTTCTTGCCGCTATTTAATAAAACTTCTTTTTTGGCAACTTCCTTAATTGCCTCGTTTGTAATTACTTCAACCGCAAGGCGTGCAAGACGTCTCATCACCTTTTCGACAACTGTTTTGGGAAAGCCGTTTAGAATACTCGGCCCGGCTTCGATTATTTTTACCTCCGCAAAACACTTCTTGTGTCCTTTATCGAATTCACAGAGCCATTGCTGTAGTTCTCCAGCAAGTTCAACTCCGGTTGAACCCCCTCCCCCGATTAATATTTTTACATTTTTATTTCCGCCGTCTATCAAATTCCAGACAGTGTCGCGGATTTTAACAGCCTCGTTGAAACTTTTCAGATCGAGAGAATTTTCTTTAAGCCCAGGGATGTTGAAGTAATTTGTTTCTGCTCCAAGAGCGATGATGAGAAAGTCGTACTTTAACTTTTGGCCATCGTCGAGGTGAATATCGCCCCCTTTCAAATCAAGCTCTTTGATCTCGGCCTCTGTGAATCCGACGGGCATACCCTTCAGGATTTCAGCAATCGGGAAGGTGACAATTGATTTTAAATCAACCAAATTAGCCACCTCTTTGGAGGTGGTGGCGATTTCATAAAGCGTAGGGGTGTAAGTGTGATACGGGTTTCGGTCAATTAGTATCACCTCATTTCGTCTGCCGATTTTCTTGCCCAATACCATTGCCGCGTGAAGTCCTCCGAAACCGGCGCCCAAAATGACTATCTTTTTTCCCATTATCTTCATTATCTTATATAATTCACTATTGATAAACCCTATGGATACCGTTACCTTGCTTCTACTCATCATCTTAGGCGCTTTGGCGGTTAACCTTTTCTTATTGCTGCGTAAAAAGGAGTCGGTTGACGACAAGTCGCTTTTACTTCTCCAAAACCAGATGAATGAAATAACAAGAACCTTGGATTCCAAGCTCGGCGTGCAGTTCAGCCAAAGCCGGGAGATAATCCGCGATGTAACCGAGCGGCTTACCAAGCTTGATGAAACCAACCGCCAGGTTGTTAATTTCGCCGACCAGTTAAGAAATATGCAGGATATTCTGAAGAACCCGAAACAGCGTGGGATTTTGGGAGAGTATTCGCTGGAAGTAATCTTGCAGAATTATTTCCCGCACAATTATGAGCGGCAGTATAAATTTAAAGATGGTACGGCGGTGGACTTCGTCATCAAAATCCGCGACAAAGTGATTCCCATTGATTCCAAGTTCAGTCTGGAAAATTATCAGCGGCTTTTGGACGTGAGAGACGAGGCTGAAAGGGAAAGATTGGAGTCGGCTTTCAAAGAAGATTTGAAGGCCCGGATTGATGAAACCTCAAAATACATCAAGCCGGACGAAGGAACGATGGATTTCGCTTTTATGTTTATTCCCGCCGAGGCGGTTTATTATGATCTGCTCGTGAATAAAATCGGGGCCATTAAAACCAATACCAGGGACCTTATTGAATACGCCATGGGTGAGAAGAAGGTGGTGATTGTTTCTCCCAGTTCGTTCTTGGCCTATCTTCAGACGGTTATGCAGGGGTTGAAGGCGATGCAGATCGAGGAATCCGCCAAGGAAATCCAAAAGAGAGTGGGAGAATTGGGTCGGCACTTGGCCGGCTACGAATCCTATATGGAAAAATTGGGGACTCACTTGGGGACAACCGTAAATATGTATAACAATGCTTATAAAGAATTGGGGAAGATTGATAAAGATGTTCTTAGAATCAGCGGGGAAGAGCCCGGCATAGACCCGGTAGTAATAAACACTCCTCAAGAAGTGGAGGATGAGGAATGAGCTTTTAGATAAAAAGTGGCGGAAGCTGTTAGGGAGAATTTGGCTCTTCAGGTTTATCCCGTTTTTGGACTTTGTATTGGTGGCGGGGTCGCTCGCAACCGGGAACGTGAGCGAGAATTCCGACTTCGATGTGATTGTCGGTGCGAGACAAGGGAGAATATTTACGGTACGGGGACTGTCGTGGTTTTTGTTAGGCATCCCCAGATGGAGAAGGGGAGGGCTCACGCACAAGAATGAAGCTAAAGATAAGATTTGTCTCAATCACTTCGTGACTTCCAAAAGCTACAAATTGAAACCGCCTTATAACGCTTACTGGGGGGAGCTTTACCGTAATTTAGTTCCGGTTTTCGGAGAAATAGAAAAAGTTAATGAGTTTTTTAGAGCCAACGACTGGTTAAAACCTAAGCGTGAGTATCTTGCGCGCGACTCACGTCATTCTTCAAAGGGAAAATTTGGAATTGTAAAGTTTTTCGAATCAGGATTGTTCGACTGGTTCTGGAACTTTTTTGAGAATCTTCAGAGAAGGGTCCAATTAAAGTTAATCAAGTCCAGCGTCAAAGCAGATTTGGGATATAAGCCGAGAATTGTTTATAACGATAACGAACTGGAGTTCCATCCGGATACTAAGCGTATCGAGGCGATGCTCGCGATGGAACGCCGCAAGAAATAAAAAAGAGGCCGTCGCTACCAGCGACGGCCCCGGTCCTCCCCACCTCCCCGTGAGGGACCGGGGCACGCGGTGCCAAGGTCAGCCCTGAGAGATGAGAGAGATGTGGACGAAAGGTTGGCCGCACCGAGTGCATCTGTACCCCCCGTATTTCCCGGGAGCAACTTCCTCGGAGTGCCAGAGATGCCCGCGCAAGAGACACAGGAATCGGATCATGTTTTTCACCCCCTTTCTTCAATCCCTTATGTAAATGTTCCCTGGTTTCAGCGAACCCAAGGAACCTTTACGTTGCTTAGGATCGCGAACTTCACTGAAAACGCTATCATTTAATGTGTATTTTGTCAAATAAGATGGAAATTCTTGACAAACTCTTCTTTCTTGATTAAATGTATTCTGCAGTATGAATCTAAAACCTCTTTCCAACCACGTTTTTATAGAAATTTCAGAGGACGAAAAAACTACCAAGTCGGGGATAGTTATTCCCGACACGGCTGATAAGGAAAAGCCGATGCAGGGCAAAGTAGTGGCCGTTGGTCCCGGCAAGAGAAACGATAAAGGCGAACTTGTACCGATGTCGGTGAAGCCCGGCGACACAGTCTTGTTTAAAAAGTACGGCCCTGATGAAATTGAAGTTGACGGCAAGAAATATTTGGTCGGAGACGAAGATGATATTTTAGCGATAATAGAGGGAGGCAAAGAATTTACCGCCACAGATGCAAAGAAATTTTTAGATAATTTACCAAAGGATAAAGACTAATATATATGGCCAAACAAATTGTTTTTAACGAAGAAGCAAGGGGTAAGATAAAAAAAGGAATTGATAAGCTCGCCGAAGCGGTCAGGATGACCTTAGGTCCGAGGGGTCGTGCAGTGGTTATTGAAAAAAGTTATGGTGCGCCCCAGGTCACTTTTGATGGGGTGACCGTTGCCAAAGAAGTTGAGCTTGAGGATAAGTACGAGAACCTGGGAGCCGAATTTATTAAGCAAGCGGCCGATAAAACCAATGATAACGTAGGTGACGGTACCACTACTTCGGTAGTTTTGGCTCACGCCATGATTGAGGAGGGTGAAAAAGCCATTAAAGAAAAGGGCTTTAATGTCATTCAGCTCGCGGAGGAATTGAGGAAAGGGAGTGAAGCTATCGTTAAGCGTTTAGAATCCCAGAGAGAACTTATTAACGACCCTAAGAAAGTTGAGGAAGTAGCAACTCTCTCAGCCAAAGATGCCGGAATCGGGAAGCTTATAGCCGAGGTGATGGAAAAAATCGGCAAGGAAGGAGTGGTTACCATAGAAGACTCCAATACCATCGGCAGTTCCCATGAGATAGTTGAGGGATTGCAGTTCGATAGGGGTTACGTTTCTCCTTATATGATGACGAACGCCGAGCGGATGGAGGCATCCCTTGAGGACCCTTACCTGCTGGTAACCGACAAAAAAGTGTCTTCGGTTCAGGAGATGCTCCCGCTTTTGGAAAAAGTCATTCAGAGCGGCAAGAAAGAGCTGGTAATTATCGCCGATGAAGTTGAGGGCGAAGCTTTAGCCACGTTGGTAGTTAATAAGCTTCGTGGAGTCTTTAATGTTTTGGCAGTCAAGGCTCCGGGATTCGGCGATAGACGAAAGGAGATGCTTGAGGACATTGCGATTGTTTCCGGCGCCCAGTTTATTTCAGAGGATTTAGGGAAGAAATTGGAGAATATTGAACTTTCTGATTTAGGCCACGCTCATAAAGTTCTTTCCAACAAAGACACGACTACCATCGTCGGAGGCAAAGGCGACAAGAAGGTGATTGCAGACAGGATTGCCCAGATAAAGGTTCAAATTAAGAAAACCGATTCTGATTTTGACAAAGAGAAATTACAGGAGCGTTTGGGAAAGTTATCCGGCGGTGTAGCCGTTATTAAAGTCGGCGCGCCAACAGAGTCAGAACAAAAAACTTTGAAGCAAAGGGTCGAGGATGCGGTATCTGCCACCCGCGCGGCCATGGAAGAGGGCATTGTACCTGGGGGAGGCGTAGCTTTGTTTAATGTAGCCATGAAGATGATTGAGTTATATGATGATCCCGTTAAAGAAGCGGCTCATTCTATTTTAGTGAAAGCGATTTTATCTCCCATTAGCGCCATCGTCGCGAATAGCGGTGAATCATCCGGTAAAGTTCTCGATGAATTAAAGAATAAGAACGATGCTTGGGTTGGCTTTAACGCCCTAACGAACACCATAGGCGACTTAAAGTCGGCTGGCATCATTGATCCCTTGAAGGTCGTGAAAACGGCCTTTATGAACGCGGTTTCAGTTGCCGCCAATTACCTGACTGTGGGTGCGGCCATCACTGAAATTCCCAAGAAAGATAATCCGCCAGCCGGCGGAGGTATGGCTGGAATGCCCGGCGAGTATTAAAATAAAACCATGAACACCTTATACATTGCCTTAGTGATATTCGGAGTCGTGATTTTATGGGTCATTATGACCTACAACGGGTTGGTCACTCTGCGCAATCGTCTTAGAGAGGCGCTATCCGACATAGACGTCCAGGAGAAAAGGCGTTTCGACCTTATTCCCAACCTGGTGGAGATGGTCAAGGGTTATATGGCTCACGAGCGGGGAGTTTTAGAGAATGTGACGAGAGCGAGAGCCAGCGTCTCCCAGGCCGGCAATCCCTTGGAACGGGATAAATCAGAGAATATGCTCTCGGGCGCCTTAAAAACTCTTTTCGCGGTAGCCGAGAGTTATCCGGATCTGAAAGCCAACACCAATTTCTTGTCTTTGCAGAGCGAACTTTCTGATACCGAAGACAAGATTCAGGCCGCTCGTCGCTTCTATAACTCAACAGTTATGGATTTGAATTCGACCGTTGAGAGTTTTCCCGCCAATTTAATTGCCGGCACCTTCGGTTTTAAATCAGATAAATTTTTTGAAACTACCGGAGAAGAGGATAGACCCGTTCCAGTTAAGTTTTAATGACATCGCTTTACACTCATAAATCTGAAAATATCCGCAAGACTTGGATACTGTTCAGCGCCTTTTTAATTATTGTTATCGGTTTAGGTTGGACATTTAGCCAAGCTTACGGTGATCCCAGCATTCTTTGGATTGCGGTAATCTTCAGCACTCTGATGAGCGTTGTGAGTTTCTGGTATTCGGACAGGATTGTTTTGAAAATGGCGGGGGCGAAGCCGATTGAGAAGAAGGACAACCCCGAGCTTTATAGAATTGTGGAGAACTTAGCGATTACCGCCGGCCTCCCCACTCCCAGGATTTATGTTGTGCCAGAGCGTGCTCTCAATGCTTTTGCAACTGGTAGGGACGCTAATCATGCGGTTGTAGCTGTAACGGATGGCCTTTTAGAAAAACTTGATAAAACCGAGTTGGAAGGAGTGCTTGCTCACGAACTCTCACACATAGGCAATCGCGATATGTTGGTTTCCACCGTGGCCGTGATTTTGGTCGGCTTTATGTCCATCCTCGCCGATATATTCCTCCGTTCAATGTTTTGGGGAGGCGGCAGGCGCGACAGAAACGGTGGAGGATTTATGATTCTGGTGGGTCTAATACTATCCTTCGTAGCTCCTCTTACCGCCACCCTCATTCAACTGGCTATCTCCCGCAGTCGAGAATTTTTAGCTGATTCTTCCGGCGCTTTGCTTACGCGCTATCCGGAGGGGTTGGCAAGCGCCTTACAAAAAATCTCGGCCGATACTACTTCTATGCAGAGAGCCAATACCGCGACCGCCCATCTTTGGCTTGATAATCCGTTTAAAGCCAGTAAAGGTAAAGTTAATTGGCTTACCAAGCTTTTTATGACTCATCCGCCAATCCAGGAACGCATCAAGGCTCTGAAAGTAATGTCAGTTTAATGACGAAAGAGGTTCAAGGTCTTAAAAAAGAGCTTTCCCGGTTAAAAGGACTTGTCTATAAAGACCCGCTAACCGGGGTTTATAATCGCCGAGGATTTTTGGAAGAAGCGGGAAAAATGTTTAAAACCGCTTACGAAACGGCTCATCACAAAATTATGAGGAAAAAGTTTTTTGTGAGGGACTTCAGCGTCATTTTTGCCGACATAGATAATTTCAAAAAGTTGAATGATAAGTATGGGCATAATGCTGGCGACGCGGCCCTAAAAGCTCTGGCCGAAGTTTTTGTGAAACACCTGCGGGATAACGATATTGTGGGCAGGTTCGGCGGAGAAGAATTTGTGGTCGCCTTGGTTGGCGCGAGCGGCAATGACGCTGAGCTCGTGGCCGAAAATTTAAGAGAGAAAGTGGAAAGAATGTCAGTCGCTTTCAGGGGCAAGAAAATTTATTTGACTGCCAGTTTCGGAGTGGCGGGGATGAAAAAGGAAAGCACACTTGATAACTTGGTTAAAAGAGCCGATAAGGCGATGTATCAGGCCAAAAAAGCTGGTAAAAATAGGGTTGTAAGAGCGAGATAAATTAGCTAATATCGTCTTAAGTCAAGGAAGGGTGCATGAGCGGTTTAAATGGCAGTCCTGGAAAGACTGTGTGCCAGAAATGGTACCGCGAGTTCGAATCTCGCCCCTTCCGCCCAAAAAGTGAACTACTTAAAACCCAAAAAATTAAAACAAGGTGATACAGTTGCAATCTTATCGCCTTCATGGGGAGGGCCGAGCGTATTCCCGCATATTTACGAGAATGGTTTAAAAGTTTTGGAAGAGTGGGGATTGAAAGTTAAAGAATACCCAACCGCTAGAGCAGACGCTAAATATCTTCGAAATAATCCGCAGGTTCGTGCCGGGGATATTAATGATGCATTTAGTAATAGTAGTATAAAAGCAGTTTTTACTTCGATAGGCGGAGATGACTCCGTGAGAATTTTGCCGTACCTCGATAAAGAGATAATTAAGAACAACCCCAGAATTTTGATGGGTTATTCTGATACGACAACCCTACATACCTATTGCAATCAATTAGGATTAGTAACTTTTTATGGGCCCTCGATTATGGCTGGATTTTCGCAAATGGAAAGCCTGCCTCCAACTTTTAAGGAACACGTTAGAGAGATGTTTTTTGAACCAAAAGATGCCTATGAGTATGTCGCTTACGAGGAATACTGTGATGGTTATCCGGAATGGGGAGATAAAACCAATCTTGGCAAGGTAAAACAATTGAAAAAGAATTCTGGCTGGAGATTTTTACAGGGAAGGGGCACTGTTCAGGGAGAGTTGTTTGGCGGTTGCTTGGAAGTTCTGGAAATGATGAAAGCGACTGAATTTTGGCCAAAGCCGGAATTTTTGAGCGGTAAGATTTTCCTTTTGGAAACATCCGAGGAAAAACCCTCGCTTCACGAGATTGATCACGCTCTTCGAAATTATGGGATGCAGGGTTTTTTCGATAGGATTAACGGATTAGTTTTTGGAAGGGCGCGCGATTATTCCGATGAAGAGAAAGTGAAATTAGAAGAAAAGATTGTTTCTATTATTGCGCAGGAGTTTGGAAAGCCTAATTTACCCATAGTTACTAATGTGGATTTCGGGCACACCGATCCGCAAATTATTTTGCCGCTTGGAGTAAAAGCCGAGATTGACTGCGCTAATAAGAAACTTGGATTAATTGAGCCTTGGTTAACTTGACCCCTATTTTAAGTTTCTGATATCATGATGTTGAATCAGTTCAAGGTCGATGAGTTAGCAAATTTAGTCACCATTAAAGTATAAACCATGACGACTCACTTAATTATCAGCATTGTAATGACAGTTCTTGCGGCAGGAGCGCTTGCGAGCGCCGTCTGGGCGATGGCTCGGGGTCTTACTTATTCTGCCGTGACCGCAACCGTGGCCGCGCTCGCTTTTATTGGAATATCTAACCTTGCGCATGCAACCGGCGAGTTTTTGGGAATTGGCTTTATTGAGGATTATCACATCGACCATTTGATTATAGTCGCCGGCTATCTTATGTTTATCTGGCTGGTGGTAAAGGGAGCCCGAGTAAAAACAGCCTAGTGGTTTAAGTAGGATTATGGGAAAACCGCCCCGGGCGGTTTTTCTTTTGGATTAGTGCTAAAATTTCAGTTGAGTTATGAAGGATAATTCGTCAAACATTCCTACCATCCTGGTGCTTTTCGGCGCGACCGGGGACCTCATAGCCAAGAAGATTGTACCGGCTCTTTTTCACTTGTTTGAAAAGGATAAGTTACCGGAGATGTTTCAGGTGGTGGGATTTTCCCGGCAGGACCTTTCCAATAAAGTGTTTCATGGCCGGGTTGAAGAGATTTTGCGAAAACACTTGCCGGCTCGTCCAACTCCAAAGCAACTGAACGCTTTTCTAAAACTTTTTTATTACGAGCAGGGATTTTTTGAAAAACTGAGTGATTATTGGAAGCTTAATAAAACTCTGAAGACCATTGATGGCAAATGGGGAGTCTGCACCAATAAACTTTTTTATTTAGCCGTTCCGCCCCAATTAGATGAGACAATCTTTGAGAATCTTGTTCACTCCGGTTTAACCGAACCCTGCAGTCCGGAGGAGGGATGGACGCGGGTGATTGTGGAAAAACCTTTCGGCAAGGATGCCAAAACTGCCAAGAAATTGGACGCTCTTTTGGGGAAATTTTTTAAAGAAATCCAAATTTACCGCATTGATCACTATTTGGCCAAGGACATGCTCCAAAACATCCTGATTTTTCGTTTTTCCAATAATCTTTTTGAAAATGATTGGAACAATGAATTCATTGAGAGAATTGATATCAGACTTTTGGAGAAAATCGGAGTAGAGGACCGGGGAGAATTTTATGACGGGGTGGGGGCCCTAAGAGACGTCGGTCAAAACCATTTGCTCCAGATTCTCGCGCTTTTAACTATGGACCACATTCAGAATTTTGAGGCCGAAACAGTCCGTTCAAAACGCGCTGAAATTCTAAAAACTCTGAAAATTCCGACAGTTAAGGAGGCAGCGGCCTCAAGTTTCCGGGCGCAATACGAAGGGTACCGTGAGATTCCCAAAGTGGCGCCCGACTCCAAAACCGAAACCTATTTTAAGGTCCAAGCTCTTTTGGAGGCGCCGCGTTGGCGCGGAGTTCCCGTCACCTTAGAGGGCGGGAAACGGATGGGGGAAGCGAGAAAGGAAGTTATTGTTACTTTCAAGCATCCCTCGCCTTGTCTTTGTCCGCCGGAAGCGAAAACTCATTACAAGAATAAGCTTATTATCAGGCTCGAACCCCGGGAGGAAATTTCAGTCCAGTTTTGGTCGAAGAAGCCAGGCCTTACCATGGAACTCGAAGAGCAACTATTGCATTTTCTCTACCGGGAAGAAACAAGAAAATCTCAATATACGGAAGAATACGAAAAGCTGCTTTTGGACTGCATCTTGGGCGACCAGACTTTGTTTGTCTCGACCGAGGAAATCAAGGCGATGTGGGCTTTTATCGATCCTTTCTTAAAATCGTGGGAGAAAAATCTCGTGCCCCTTAGAAGTTATAAACCGGACACGAGCGAGATTCTCCAGGAGTCAAAGGTTATTGATGAGACTGGGGCAGCCTCATCCATTAAAAAAGAAATCGGTATCGTGGGCTTAGGCAAGATGGGGAGCAGTATTGCCCGCCGTTTAATGGAAAAAGGCTGGCGGGTCGTGGGTTACAACCGTTCTCCGGAGACGACTCGAGGATTAGTAAAAGAGGGACTTGTAGGAGCCTATTCTCTAAGTGATTTAATAAAAGAATTGTCATCTCCGCGCCTTGTCTGGCTAATGCTTCCCGCCGGGAAGACGGTTGATAAAACTCTTTTTAACAGAAATGGACTGGTTTCATATCTAAAGAAAGGCGATACGGTAATTGACGGCGGCAACTCTTTTTATCTGGATTCAGTGAGGCGTGCCAGAGAATTAAAAAAGCGGGGTATAAATTTTATTGATGTTGGTGTTTCCGGCGGTCCTTCCGGAGCTCGTAACGGCGCCTCGCTTATGGTGGGCGGAGATAAGAAAACTTATGAAACATTAGAGCCCTTGTTTCGGGATTTGGCGGTAAGAGACGGCTACGGTTATATGGGGGAGGCGGGCGCCGGACATTTTGTGAAAATGATTCATAACGGAATTGAATACGGAATGATGCAGGCCATTGCCGAAGGCTTTACCGTTTTAAAAAAATCAAAATATAAACTTAACTTAGAAAAAGTTGCCGGTGTTTATGATCACGGGAGTGTGATTGAATCTCGATTAGTTAGTTGGTTAAACAAAGCTTTTGAAATTCACGGTGAGGATTTGCAGGGAGTGACAGGTCGGGTGGCTCATACCGGTGAGGGTGAGTGGACGGTAAAGACTGCTAAGGCGGAAAAAGTTAAAGCCAAAGTGATTGAGGAAGCGCTTAAGTTTAGAGTAGAGTCCGAGAAAAATCCGAGCTACACGGGGAAGATTTTATCCGCCCTAAGAGAGCAATTCGGGGGACATAGTGTAAAAGCGAAAACCAAGTAACAATTTGACAGATATATTTTATTGTGGTACCAAGCTAATTGGTACATTAGCAATTTGGCTACTTGCGATTAGCTACAGCCCTTAGTGGGTTATGCCCTTTAAGGGCTGTAGCAAATAGCGAATTGCGGCAGAAGGAGAGAAAGGCGATGACCGAAGTGGCAACAAGGCGACCGTTTCATGAGGTGATCCTCGAAGCGATCGGAGCCAATGCGGGAGCGGTTGAGAAGCTCGGTTCTGACTTCCTGATCCGTGCTCCGTTCTGTGCGGCAGAGGCGGTCATGATGCTGTGCAAGGTCGTGCAGGAGACGACCTTTCCCGAGAAGCATCTTGCAGAGATGATCGCAGAGCTCCAGCGGATCAAGGAAGCGGATGCGTCCACAACACTCGGGACGTTCCTCGATGAGGCGATCCGCGACCTCGAGGCGCGGCAAGCCGAGGCGCATCAACTGGAGCGAGTGACCACCGAAGGGGAACACGTATAGCGTTCGCCGCCGTCCGCAAGCAGCACCTTCGCGTTCTGCCGCCGCACGGGCAAGTCCTGTGCGGCGGCATTCATTTTTACCCCCACACCTAGACCTAGGTGTGGGGGTAAATTGGTTATGATATTATGGTTTTAAGATGAAATTTCTATCGAATTCTACCTTAGTTAAAAGCAAAGCTATTTCCAAAACAGTTAAGAAAACAACTCCTTATTTAAATGAACTTCGGGGGATAATTGGTTATCATTCGCCCGAGGGGTTTTTGAACTTGCCTCGCGATAAGAAATTACTCCGAGAAGTTTTAGAAGTTAAAAAAGCCAAAGTTTCCAAAAACTTAAAGTACATTATCGTAATCGGCATCGGCGGCTCGAATTTGGGAGCTAAGGCCATTTACGACGCCTTATTTGGTTATGCAGATGTATTGGAAGCCAAACGATTCCCTAAGATGATTTTTGCGGATACCAATGATCCGGAGTCTTTAGCTGAACTTAAGCGATTTTTAAGAAAGGTAAAGCGGTCTAATGAGATTTTGATAAATGTTGTGAGCAAGAGTGGAGAAACGACCGAAACAGTTGCTAATTTTGAATTTATTCTGGGTTCTCTAAAACGATTTAGGAATATTCACGAGCGAATTGTTGTTACAACTGATTTCGGTTCGAAACTTTATACCCTCGCCTTAGAAAAGGGTATAACAACTTTAACCGTGCCCCATAAAGTCGGCGGCAGATTTTCAGTTTTCTCGGCGGTGGGACTTTTCCCGCTTGCTTGCGCCGGTATCAATGTAAGTAAGTTTTTGGGAGGAGCGAGAAAGGCCAGTCGAGCCGGCTTGGGGGTTAAGGGTAATCCGGCCGCAATTTCGGCGTCCGTAATTTATCTTAATCTCAAGCGGGGCAAAACCATTCACGACAGTTTTTTCTTTCATCCGGAGCTTGAGTCACTCGGTAAATGGTATCGCCAGCTTGTCTCCGAGAGCCTGGGCAAAAAGAGGCTGGCAATTACCCCGACAGTTTCTGTTGGCTCAACTGATTTGCACTCTATCGGCCAGCTTTATTTAGGCGGCCCCAAGAATAAACTAACTACTTTTATTTATACCAAAGCTTACCGAGGCAAGACCTTGCCTAAAAAACGGGCTTTTCCAGAATTGGTTAAGGAACTCAAAAGCAAATCAGCAGAGGAGATAATGGCCGCCATTTTTGAAGGAGTGAAGCGAGTTTATAAGAAAGAGAGCCTCCCCTTTATGGAAGTAATCCTCAAGGATATTTCACCAGAATCTCTGGGGGAATTTATGGAGTTTAAGATGCTCGAAACCATCTTCTTGGGGAAATTTTTGGGAGTAAATGCCTTTGATCAGCCGGCAGTCCAGCTTTACAAAAAAGAGACGGGGAGAATACTTAGGGGTAAGCAATGAAAAGGCTTAGGGTAGCAATTTTGGTGGGCGGGCCGTCAGCGGAACACGATGTTTCACTCGAGACCGGCAGTCAAGTCTTGGAATATCTCGACCAAGAAAAATACGAAGCCTTTCCGCTCTTCATAAGCCGCGGCGGCAAGTGGGAGATGCCACCGGAGAATTTAAGAATCTTTGCTGATCTCGCTTTTATCGCCATGCACGGCGAATATGGGGAAGACGGCACAGTGCAGGATATTTTGGAACAGGAGGGGATTCCCTATACGGGGAGCGGGGTGCTTGCAAGTGCTTTGGGAATGAATAAGATTTTCACCCACAGAATTTTCAGGACTCACGGCTTACACACTCCGGAATTTTTAGTTGTTAACGAGAATGACAATATCAACCCGGAAGATTTTGATTTCAGTTCGCCATTGGTCGTTAAGCCTGCCGACAGGGGATCATCAGTCGGCGTCACGATTGTGAGGCAGGCTATTGATTTGGAGGAAGCCCTAAGAAAAGCGCACGTCCTAAGCCGCGACGCACTGGTAGAAAAATATGTTCCGGGACAGGAACTGACCGTGTCGGTAGTTGAGGATGAAGACGGAGAACTTAACGCCCTAATGCCTTTGGAAATCATTCCAAAAATGAGCAAATTTTTTGATTACCAGTCTAAATATACAACAGGGGGAGCAGATGAAATCATTCCGCGTCTGCCAGAATATAAAATCAATTTTCTTAAAGAAATCGCTAAGGTTACTCATAGGGCGATAGGCGCCTCGGGAATGTCCCGAACCGACATGATTTTGTCGCCTGACGACAAAGTTTATGTTTTGGAAATTAATACCATCCCTGGAATGACCAAGAATAGTTCGCTCCCCAAAGCGGCGGAGCTCTCGGGCTTAAGTTTCAGCCAAGTTTTGGATAAAATCATATCCAGGGCTTATAAGAAAAACGCTTTATAGTGAGCATTGTCGAACTATTGATATAAGCCTATCTTGCGGATAGTATTTAGGTACCAAAATGACCTTACCTTCCGAGGAAATTAAGGAAAAGCTTGATTTAGTGCAGTTTTTAAAGGGTTATTTGGAGCTTAAGCCCGCCGGCAAAAACTTCAAAGCCCTCTGTCCTTTTCATTCCGAAAAAACACCGTCCTTCATTGTCTCTCCGGAGCGTGAGATGTGGCATTGTTTCGGATGTGGGGAGGGAGGGGACATTTTCAGGTTTGTGATGAAGTATGACAACCTGGAATTTTATGAGGCCTTGAAGGTCCTGGCCGAGAAAGCCGGAATCGAGTTAAGGCGGCTAAGTCCCGCCGACCAGAAACAGTTTGGAGTTCTTTACGACATCAATAAGGTTGCCGCCGATTTTTTCAGAGAGAACTTAAAAATATCCAACCGCGCCAGAGCTTATTTGAATGAGCGCGGACTTAAGAAAGAAACTGCGGAAGAATTCGAAATCGGTTTTGCTCCGCAAGAGTGGGATGAGTTAACACTCTATCTCATTAATAAAGGTTTTGAAATGGACGATGTAGTGCGCTCGGGACTCGCCCTTAAAACCGAACGGGGGAAATATGTCGACCGCTTCCGCGGAAGAATCATGTTTCCTATTCACAATCATTTCGGGAAAGTTGTCGGTTTCTCGGGAAGAATCCTGCCGGAGTTAGAAAGTGAAGCAGTTGGGAAGTATGTCAACAGCCCCGAGACGCCTATTTTTAACAAATCGAGATTGCTCTACGGATTTTCAAAAACCAAGAATGCTATCCGGGAAACCGGGACCGTGCTCTTGGTTGAGGGTCAGATGGATTTTCTGATGGCTTGGCAGGATGGAGTGAAGAACGTTGTCGCAACTTCCGGGACGGCTCTGACTCCGGATCATCTGCGGACGCTAAGGCGAGTGGCCGATAAAATTATTCTCGGTTTTGATAACGATGAGGCGGGACTCTTGGCCGCCGAACGGAGTATTGATCTCGCCGGAGCCAATGATTTCAATGTTTATGTTCTGCCTTTCGGCGAGGGAGAGCTAAAGGACCCGGCGGAACTGGCGAAGACGAGCCCGGGGAAACTGGCCGAACTTATAGGTCGGGCGAGGAGAGCTATTCAACATTACTTCAACCGCTATTTGCAAGGGGACGATTTCGACAAGCAGAAGGCTAATTTGCGGCTCATTTTGGGTAAAATCAAAAGCCTCTGGAGCCCGATTGAAAAATCTTACTGGATAAGAGAGTTGTCGCATCTTACCAATATCCCGGAGAAGCAATTGATGGAGGAAATGGAAAAGCTGACGCTTGAGGCGCCCAGGGAAATAACAGAGCCCCGGGAAATTCTAAGGAGAAACTTAACACGGTCGGAACTTATTGCCGAACGGTTGCTAAGCCTGATTAACGCGCGAGAGGATTTTCGTCCGACAGTGGAACCATACCTTGAATATATGCCGCCGAAGTATCGTCTGGTTTATGAATCCGTCCACGGCGCGCCGGTTCAAGATCCTGAAGTTAAAGAAATCATGGACATCGTGAGCATCTCCGGCTATGAGTTTGGTCCGCGGGAGGAGAAAAGAGTGAGCGATGAATTAAATGACTTGCTTCGCGAGCTTCAGCTTGAGTATCTGAATTCCGTGAAAGGAGAGATCGGCAAGTTTATTTCGGAGGCGGAAGCCCTGGAGAGCCAGGGCGAACTGCTGGCCAGGCTCAAAGAGTTTGACGATGTTTCAAGAAAAATCCAGTATATAAAGAATGAAAAGAAAATCTAAAAGAAAAAAACCCGCGAAGCGCGCGAGAGGGAAGGTAAAGCCCAGAACTCATAAAAAGAAACTCGCGACCTCTCGCAAGAAGAACAAAACCCGTCCCAAAAGGATGGGCAAGAAGATCGAAGCCTTGAACCTGTCGTTAAACGAGCTTACGGAGCGGGGGAGACCGAAAGGATTCGTGACCAATTTGGAGATTTTGGATTATTTTCCGCGGATCGAGCAGAACCCGGCTTTCCTTGAAGAGATTTACGACCACCTGGAGCAGGCCAGCATCAAAGTCATTGAAGTTGACTCCCTTATCGAGACTCCACGAGAGGAAATAAGCGAAGCGGAGCTCAAGGCCGCCACCCGCATTGAGGGGCCGCTGGCCGATAACGTTCAGATGTATTTGAAAGAGATCGGCAAGACCGCGCTCTTGACCGGTCAGGAAGAGAAGGAACTGGCCAAGCGGATACTCAAGGGCGATGAAGAAGCGAGGCAACGGCTTATCAAAGCCAATCTAAGGCTTGTTGTTTCAATTGCCAAGCGGTATATCAATCGCGGGCCTTTGAGTTTATCCGACCTGATTCAGGAAGGAAATATCGGCCTTTTCAAGGCTGTGGAGAAATTTGATTACACCAGGGGGTTCAAATTTTCCACTTATGCCACCTGGTGGATCAGGCAGGCCATCACCCGGGCCTTGGCCGACCAATCGAGGACAATAAGGATCCCGGTCCACATGGTTGAGACGATTTCAAAATACACCCAAATGAAGCGGAAGTTGTCGCAGGAGTTGGGAAGAGAACCGCTCTCGGAAGAAATTGCAGCCCAGATGGGACTAAGCGTGGAGAAGGTCCGTCATATACAGAAGATTTCTCAAGAAGTTATCTCGCTTGAATCGCCAATCGGCGATGATGACGATAAGTCGACGCTGGCTGAGTTCATCAAGGACGAAAAGAGCTTGACGCCAACCGAGCTTACTTCGCAGGAATTGCTTCGCGATCAGATCCGAGAGATTATCCAGGATTTAACCGAGCGCGAGAGAAAGATTTTAGAGATGCGCTTCGGTCTGCATGACGGCGTGACGCATACGCTTGAGGAAGTCGGGAAAGTTTTTAGCGTCACTCGCGAAAGAATCAGGCAGATCGAAGCCAAAGCCCTGGAGAGAATAAGATTGCATAAAAAAGCCGCTAAATTGGCGGACTACTAATGTCTTCAGAAGAAACCAGAGACAAGTTTTTTGAATTCTTTGAAAAGCGCGGGCACAAAAGAGTTCCTTCGTCCTCTTTGATTCCCACCGATCCGTCGGTTTTAATTACATCCGCCGGCATGCAGCAGTTTAAGAAATATTACACCGGGGAGGCTGATGCCCTGAAAGATTTCGGCAGTTTGAATACCGCCACAATACAGAAAATTTTCAGAACCTCGGACATCGAGGAAGTTGGCGATGAAACTCATCTTACATTTTTTGAAATGCTTGGTAATTTCTCCTTTGGCGGCTATTTCAAGAAAGAGGCCATCGAATACGCCCACGAATTTATTACCAAGAGTTTAGGATTGAAGATCGATTACGTGAGTGTTTTTGAAGGGGATAGCGTTGTAGAGGCAGACAAGGAATCAGCGGCTATCTGGAAATCCATTGACTCTGCTATTGAGGTGAGAAAGTTTGGAAGAGAGGACAACTTCTGGGGTCCGACTGGCAGCGAAGGCCCCTGTGGACCGACCAGCGAGGTTTATGTGAAGGGCACCGAGGTCTGGAACCTTGTTTTTAATGAGTTTTATTGTCATAAGGACGGACATTTGGAAAAACTTGAGGTCCCGGGAGTTGATACCGGGATGGGGATGGAAAGAATTCTCATGGTTCTCGGAAATTTCACTGATGTTTTCGAAACCGATGTCTTAAAACCGATTGTGGATAAAATTGAGGAGTTGAAACCCAGACTTGATAAAAAAGTTTTAAGGATTCTTGCCGACCATATCAGAGCCAGTATGTTTTTAATCTCGGACGGCATTCGTCCCTCCAATAAGGAAGCCGGTTATATTTTGAGAAGGTTACTCCGGAGAATTATTGCTTACCAAATTAAATGTGACATTCATCCTGATTTATTCTCGGAAACCGTGTCGATTTCTATAAAAAAGTTCGGTCACATTTATGAAAATCTCAAAAACGAATCGGAAATTTTGTCAGTTTGGCAAGGCGAGAGGGGGAAGTTTGAACTGGCGGTCGGTCGCGGCATTAAGGAACTTTCATCTTATAAGAAAATAACCGGGGGCGATGCCTTTAACATTTACCAAAGTTACGGATTGCCGTTGGAACTTATTTTGATGCTCGCGCCCCCGGAAGCAGTTCAAGATTTGAAACAGGAAGACTTTGACAGAGAACATGAAAAACATATTGAGGTTTCTCAATTTGGAGCGGAGAAGAAATTCGGCGGCCACGGACTGCTTTTAGATACGGGAGAACTCAAAGCTAAAGACGAGGAAGAACTTGAGAAGGTGACAAAACTTCACACGGCTACCCACTTACTCCAGGCGGCCTTGAGAAAAGTTCTGGGAGACGAAGTTCGCCAGCAAGGATCTGATATTACCTCCGAGAGAACCCGCTTTGATTTTTCTTTCGTGAGGAAGCTTGAGGCAGATGAAATCGGAGAAGTTGAAAAATTAGTTAACGACGCGATTAAAAGGGATTTGCCCGTTCGCTTCCTCGAGATGCCTTTTGAAGAAGCGAGGGTAACGGGCGCGCTTTACTCGTCTCGCGAGAAATATCCTGCCCAAGTTAAGGTTTATTATGCAGGTCGCTCGCTTGAAGATGCTTTTTCCAAGGAATTCTGCGGCGGGCCTCACGTAGCTCATACAGGTCAGATCGGCAAATTTAAAATTTTGAAGGAGGAAGCAACCTCCGCCGGCATTAGACGCATAAGAGCAGGAATACTATAATTATAGTCGTGAAGAGGCTTTTGGGGCTTGATTCGGATTCCGCAGTTACCATTTTTTCCGCGGTTACGATATCAAGAAGCAATTCCAGGGAGACTTTAAGCGAGATTGATCTCGAGAATTATATTTCCCAGGCTATCTGGAAATTTTTTGACAAACACCGGGCGGCGGCGGCCGAGCGGTTGAATACGAGCGAGATGGATTTGGTGCTCTGCGATGCCAGGGTTGTCGCGATTAAGATTGACGGCCATCAGGTTTTGAATCCGCAGGGATTCGCAGGCAGGGAAATCCAGATTGTCTTGGGAGGGACGTTGATGAAACGGGACGATGTGAGGGACGGAATTCAAGTTTTCGAAAGCGGGGCAGTTCAGGCCTATCTTTTAGCCAAGCAGGAAGATAAAAGGAGCCTCGTTTATGTTGAAGTGGGGGACAAAAGGACAATAATCTTTCTCGTTGCTCCGGAGTACGCTTCCTACCTTGACCAATTTGAGTGGGGGAGAAACGATTTGGTCAATTTAATCGCCTCGGATTTGGAAATTCCGGAGGAATTGGCTTACGCCGTTTATCTTAAATATGCGGGCGGAGAAACCTCGCCTAAGTTTGCCAGAGTCTTGGATAAGATTTTCAATTCAGCCTTCACTGGCTTTGTCGAGGGTATCGCAAACTGTTTAGAAAACTTCGACGAGTTGTTTCAAGGGAGCGTTCCGCCGATTTATGTGAAAAGTTTTCCATTCCCGGAAGAAATTTATCGGAAGAAAGTGGGAGTGGGAAAAATGACGGCCAAGATTTGGGGAGTTCCTGAAGTAAAACTGGAAGACATGGTCAGGGATCATATTTACGGAGCTTACCCGGAATTGAATATGCTGGCTAAGCGGAGACTCAAGTGGCTAATGCCGTCATCACTCTGATGAAAAAGATTTACGTCAACAAAACTGATTCGGTGGCGGCAATTACCGAGAAAGTCATTAGGTCCGGTGATCTGGAAATCGTTTTGTACGTTCCGAAAGGCGCGGAACTCACCGTTGCCAAAGGTAATTTTGGGCTTTTGAAGCGCGATGCCGATTCGGCCAAGAAAACGATTCTTATTGAATCAACCGATAAGGAAACCAGGGCCTTAGCCGAATCGGTCGGCATAAGGAGCATTGACCCGCTTTTAGGCAGGTCGAGAAAGGTCGTTTCCGACATTATTTCTGGAACCGAATCGGCAATAAACAGTCCGCCGATTAATCCCAAAACCGAACCCGTGAAGTTGAAACAGGCGAAGGTCAAAGCGGTGCCGGTTCCCAAAAACCAATTTAAGAGAAAATTGATTTTCGGAGTTTCAGGAATTGCCGTACTGGGGCTTTTCACGGCGCTTGCGGTTTTCGTGCTTCCGATGGCTGAGATAACTCTTGTTCTTGAGAAAGTGCCGTTCGATTTCAGCGGCTCCCTCATAGTTGATTCTAAATTAAGCGGGACACAAGTTTCTTCCCAAGAGGTGAGGATTGCCGGGGAAAGCTTCGTTCAGAAGAAAAATATGACGTTAAGTTTTCCGGCTAGCGGAAAACAGCTGGTTCAAAAGAAATCCACCGGGCCTATCATCATTTACAACGCTTTCAGCTCTAAAACACAGAGTTTAGTGAAGGACACAAGATTTTCAACTCCCGAAGGGAAGATTTTTAGGTTGGATAAGTCGGTTGTCATTCCGGGCGCTCAGATTGTGGATAATAAAATCGTTCCGGCGGCGATTGATGCGACTGTGACAGCCGACAAACCGGGTGTGGAATATAATGTCGGCCCCGTTTCGAAACTTCGGATTCCTGGATTCCAAGGGTCTTCTAAATACGACGGTTTCTACGGCGAGATGAAAGGTGCGACGTCGGGGGGTTTTGTGGGAGAAGTAAGGGTGCCAACCGCGAGCGATATCTCCGGCGGCAAGGACCAAATTGCCAAATCATTGGAAGAAGCTCTTGAAGCTCAAATTAATATCAATTTCCCTTCCGACATCAAAGTGTTGAAGGGCGCCTCTCAATTTTTGATTAAAAAGGAAACGATCGATGACATAGCTGACAAGGACGGTAACTTCAAGATTGCCGCGGATGCGGAAATGTCCATCTTGGGGTTTAAAGAAACAGACCTGGTTGCCGCTTTCGGTTCAAAGCTTTCGGGGGATTTCAATATGACTCTTCAGATTGATGAAAGGGTCATAGATTATGGCGAACCGCGAGCCGATTTTACGGCCGGCCGAATGTCGGTTGCCGTCACCTTCAAATCAGGCTGGAAACGCCAGTTTGACCCCCAGGAATTCAAGAAAAGCCTTTTGGGAAAGAACGAAACCGAACTCAAGGCGTCGGTTCTTAGCCTGCCGGGAATAAAATCGGGTTCTGTTAAGCTCTGGCCGTTCTGGGTGAAATCCGCGCCAATTAGAGAAAGCAGGGTTAAAATTGACGTTCGCCACGAGTTATGATAATCTTTAGCTCCAGATGATTGCTAACGGCCTTGTTCTCGAGGCTCTTCCCGGAGCGACTTTTAGGGTTAAGCTTGAAGATGACAAGGAGATCTTGGCTTATATCTCGGGCAAGATGCGTCTGCACCGCATAAAGATTCTTCCCGGAGACAAGGTGGCGGTTGAAACTACCGAATATGATGACAAACGGGGGAGAATCATAAGACGGTTATAGGTTATATGAAAGTTCGAGCATCAGTCAAAAAAATTTGTAAGAATTGTAAAACTGTTCGCCGAAAAGGTCGTCTTTTTGTAGTCTGCGTGAACCCCAAGCACAAACAAAGACAAGGTTAACTTGTTAGTCACGGGTCTTTCTAATGGAACTGGACAAGGATGTTAAAATCGGCTATATTTTGACGTTGCCAGCGCGTCTATCCAAATAATATGAGATTATTGGGAGTAAACATACCGGACGGTAAGAGGGTGGAAATATCCCTCACTTATGTGTACGGCGTGGGCCGGAGGACGGCTCGGAATGTTTTAGCCGAGGTTAAAATCGATCCTGGTAAGCGCACCAAGGACTTGAAACCCGAAGAGGCATCCCGGATCAAAGAGCTGCTTGAGAAGAAATATAAGGTCGAGGGAGAGCTTCGACAAGTCGTAAGGCAAAATATCGCGAGACTTAAGGATATCAAGGCCTACAGGGGCTTGAGGCATCTTAAGAGGTTGCCGGTGAGGGGACAGAGGACTAAAACCAATTCCCGCACCGTGAGAGGGAATGTGCGAAAGACAGCCGGCAGCGGCAAGAGGAAGGTGGAGTTGAAGTAATCATCAATTTGACATGGGAAAGAAAAAAATTGTCGAAAAGACACAGGAAGAACCGTCAAAAGAAACAAAAACGTCTCCCAAGGCGCAAAGGGAAGCTGCAAGTGAAACGAAGACGGCACGCCGGATCGCATCAGGCCGCATTTACATCAGAGCTTCCTACAATAATACGGGTGTGACTGTGACCGATGAAGAAGGAAAAGTTTTAGCTTGGGCGACGGCCGGAGCTTTAGGGTTCGGAGGACCTAAAAAAGCAACTCCCTTTGCCGCCTCTAAAATTGTTGCCGCCATCTCGGAGAAAATTTCTAAGAGCGGCCCTTTGGACGTTCATGTTTATGTTGCCGGAGTGGGACCGGGAAGGGATTCGGCGATTAGATCGCTCGTGAACCAAGGATTCAACGTTTTATCAATTAGAGACGTGACTCCAATTCCGCACAACGGCCCGAAGCCGAAAAAAGTGAGAAGAATGTAAGGGCTTGATTGCTCCGAC
>CAZSQQ010000001.1:123747-133924 GCA_964609135.1 uncultured Candidatus Saccharibacteria bacterium | reverse complement strand
CAACGGCCCGAAGCCGAAAAAAGTGAGAAGAATGTAAGGGCTTGATTGCTCCGACTACTGTCGGAGCACCATCAAACCTTACCCCGCACCAGTTTTTATGAACACCATGACCCATCCAAGTCACCTAACTCAAGATTCGCTTTCCCCCTATGAAAATGGTCGATTTTGCGTAAACTGGTGCGGGGTGCTCGATTCTGTGGATAAATTTTCTTCGTCTCCAGACTTGAAAATTTATACATAATCGGCATGCCCAGGGTACTAGAAAAAAAAGAAAGAAGTTTGGGAACCAAGCTCTCAATCCGAGGGGAGCGCTGTGATTCGCCCAAATGCGCTTTAATCAGGAAGCCCTATCATCCGGGTCAGCACGGCAAGCGTTACCGGAGGAATTTAAGCGACTTTGGCGTTCAGCTTCAAGAAAAGCAGAAGATGAGACTTAGTTACGGCTTAGGGGACAGGGAACTCTTTTCTCTTTTAAAGAGAGCGGGTAAGTCGCCCACCTCGCTTCTCGAGATGCTGGAGGGCCGTTTGGATAACGTGGTCTTCAGGCTTGGGTTTGCCCCGAGCCGCTCGGTTTCAAGACAACTTGTTTCACACGGCCATTTCCTGGTGAACGGAAAGCGCGTCAGTACGCCTTCATATCAAGTCAGGTCCGGTGACGCTGTTTCCGTGAGAGCGAACTCCCAAGCCAACCCCTATTTTCAAGGGTTGGTTGAGAAGCTAAAGAAGCATGAAACGCCAGCGTGGCTCACGCTTGATCCCGAAGCTATGGAAGGAAAAATATTAGGCAGGCCCAGCGAAGTTGATTTGCCTTTGGATGTTAACTTAGTGGTCGACTTTTACTCTAAATAAAAGATAAAAAAAAATGGAATTCGTTTACCTTAGCGACAGCGTAAAAATAAAAAGAGTTTCCGAGGATGAGAAAGCCGGAGTTTTCGACATTGAGGGGCTTTATCGCGGTTACGGGGTGACTATTGGCAACGCCTTAAGAAGGGTGCTCTTGTCATCGCTCCCGGGAGCCGCCATCACCAGGTTCAAGGTGAAAGGCGCGCTTCATGAGTTTACGACGATCCCCGGAGTAGTTGAGGATGTCGTTGAAATCGGCCTTAACCTGAAGAGAGTTCGCTTCCGCTTTAATGTCAAGGACAAAGGACCCCAGGTTCTGACTTTGAAGGTCAAGGGCGAGAGGGAAGTCTTGGCCGGCGACATTGAAGGCAATGCCGACGTTCAGGTCCAGAATCCCGATCTGCGTATTGCGACCTTATCTTCAAAGACGGCCGAGCTTGATATGGAGATAACGGTCGAGAAAGGGCTTGGCTACCTGACCGTCGAGGCACAGAAGCTTGACCGGTTGCCGATTGGGGTCGTGGCGCTCGATGCTTTCTTTTCTCCGGTCAGTCGCGTTAACTTCTTGGTTGAAAACATGCGTGTTGGCGAGAGAACCGACTATAACAAGATTAGATTGGAGATTGAAACTGACGGGAGTATTTCTCCGTCACGCGCCCTTCACAAAGCGGCGGACATTGTTTTGGATCACTTTAAAAAGATTTCTGATCTGGAAATCAAGGAGGAAGAACAGGTTGAAGGCGCGAAAACGGAAAAACCGGCTAAAAAAAGAGCCGTAACCGTGAAGAAGAAAACTGTTAAGAAATGATTTCGCGGAAGGCAAGAAAATTTGGAAGGATGTCGGGAGTCCGCCGGAGTTTTTTGAAAGGGCTGATGCACAACCTCATTATGGAAGAAAAGATTAAGACCACCGAGGCCCGCGCCAAGGAGATAAAACCGAGAGTCGAGAAACTGGTAACTGCGGCCAAGAGAAACAACGTTGCCTCCCTCCGGATTTTAATTCAGCGACTGCCTCACAAGTCATCGGCTATGAAACTTTTCAACGAAATTGCGCCCCGCTACGCCAAGCGGCGCGGCGGATATTTAAGGATAGTGAAAACCGCGAGAGTGAGAAAAAGGGACGCCGCCCCACAGGCGATAATCGAGTTTGTTTAAGATGACTGACCACGTGATTGATGTGAAAAATAAGAGCTTAGGGAGAGTGGCCAGCGAGATAGCCGTTTTACTCCAGGGGAAAGACACCCCGGATTACAATCCGCGGAAAGTTGGCTCGAACCGGGTCGTTATTAAGAATATCAAGTTATTGAAAGTAACCGGCAGAAAGGCCGACGAGAAAACTTATTACCGTCATACCGGCTATATGGGACACTTAAGAAGCAAGACTTACAAGGAAGCTTTTGCAAAAAATCCTGAATGGGTTTTGCGTCACGCGGTTTTAGGGATGCTTCCCAAGAATTTTTTGAGGTCAAGGAGAATAAAGTTTTTGGTTTTTGATGAAGTGAAAGATAATGGCTAAAGCTCAAACGGGACAACCCAAAGCGAAATATTTTGAAGCGGTAGGACGCAGGAAGACCTCGGTTGCCAGAGTCCGCGTTTCTCCTGGCGAAAACAAGTTTGTTGTGAACGGAGAGAGCCCCAAGAGCTATTTTAAAGTGGAACGCTATGAGAAAAGCGTCTTGGCTCCTCTTAAGGTTTTGAAATCGGAGAAACTCGCGGTTAGCGTGAAAGTCAGGGGCGGAGGGGTGATGGCTCAAGCGGAAGCGGTTCGCTTAGGCCTAGCTCGGGCCTTGACGGCTTTAGATCCTGAATTGAGACATGAGCTTAAAGTAATGGGATATTTAAGAAGAGACCAGAGGATGGTTGAGAGGAAGAAATTCGGTTTGAAGAAGGCGAGACGCGCTCCTCAATGGCAAAAGCGTTAGTCTGGAAATTGGTTTTTACTGTCGGCGTTCCTCTTTTTGCGGTCCATCTCGCCGCATCTTTTTACAGTTGGTATTGGATAGTACCTTGGTTTGACAAGATCATGCACTTTTGGGGCGGAGTTTTGGCCGCACTTTTATTTTATCTTTTCTTGGGAAAGACGGCCGGGAGTCCTGAGTTCAAGGGGAATTTTCCCCAGAGTCTGGTTTTAATTGCGTCTTTCTCGGCGCTCGTTGGCGTCGGCTGGGAGTGGTTCGAATATTATTACGACATCTTTTTCAATGCCAGCAAAATGATTTACTCGGCCGGAATTTTAGCCGACACCTTGGGTGACTTATTCCTTGATATTGGGGGAGGCTTGTCTTTGGCGGCAACGGTTAAGGTGATTTACAATTACAGGGAGAAGACTGCTTTAAAGAAGTGAAGAAACTTTATCTATCGGTTATTATTCCAGCCTACAACGAGGCGAAGCGCTTGCCCTTAACCCTTATTGATATTGATAAACATCTCGCCCGGCGGGATTTTTCTTACGAAATTATAGTTGTCGACAATTGTTCGATTGATGGCACCAAAGAAGTTGTAAAAAGATTTGGGGCAATTATTCCCAATGTCAGATTGATCGAATCGGAATGCGGCAAAGGCGCGGCCATTAGGAAAGGAATGCTGGAAGCCAAGGGAGATTACCGTCTTTTTACCGATGCCGATAATTCAACTTCAATCGATCACTTTGATTTAATGATTCCTTTTCTTAAAAAGGGATTTGATGTGGTTATTGGTTCACGCGATATTAAAGGTTCAAAGATGGAACCGCCCCAAGCCTGGTATCGCAGGCTGGCGGGGGACATCGGCAATATAATTATTCAGGTTGTTCTTCTCCCCGGCATTTGGGATACGCAGTGCGGCTTTAAATGTTTTTCCGAAAAGGCGGCTTTGAAGGTTTTCCCCCTCCAGAGACTTAGCGGTTTTGGATTTGATGCCGAAGTTCTCGCTTTGGCGAAGGCTATGGGGTATAAAACAAAAGAAATTCCGGTCACCTGGGTTAATGATCCGGTGTCGAAGGTTGGGATAGGCGTCTACATCAAGGTTTTGTTCGACGTTTTCAGGGTCCGCTTTTGGCTGTTGAAAGATACCTACGGAATAGCAGCTGTTGGAAAAATTTCCAAAAAAGTGGATAATCTTTAGACCAAGGAATGAATTATTTTTTGACGGAAGAGCGGCTTCGGGAACTAAAAGAAGAACTGGGCAACCTTAAGACTACAACCCGTTTGGAAATCGCCGAGAGGTTAAAAAGGGCCAAAGACCTTGGTGATCTTTCCGAGAATGCCGAATATCAAGAAGCTAAGGAAGAACAGGCGCGAGTTGAGAAAAGAATTGGGGATCTGGAAAACATTCTCCAAAATTCAATGCTCATCAAAAAGTCCGTTAACAGCGAAACCGTCGATATTGGTTCCACTGCCGAGGTTTTGGTAAACGGCAAACCGTTGAAGTTCGTGATTGTCGGAAGCAATGAGGCGAGACCGGAAGAGGGTTTCATTTCCAACGAATCGCCTCTGGGTCGTGAACTAATCGGGCGAAGGGTCGGCGATTCGATAGTTGTTGAGGCCCCTAAGGGGAAAATTGAGTACAAGATTTTCAGGCTTAGTTAAAAACTCCCATGCTTGACGGTTTAATCGAAGAGCGGAAAAGAAAATTAAGCAATTTAAGGAAGGAAGGGATAAATCCTTATCCGGCGGAGGTGAATATGACCCTTTCTGTATCCGAGGCACTCGATAAGTTTTCTACTTTAAGCGGGAAAAAGAAAAAAGTATATCTCGTTGGCCGGGTCAAGGCCTTCCGGGATCAGGGAGGGGTTCTGTTTTTCGATATTGACGACGGTACCGGCAAAATTCAGGTTGTTGCCAAAAAAGCAGATTTAAGGAATTTCAGTTTAATAAAGAATAATACCGATATCGGTGATTTTGTAGAAGTGAGCGGCATACTTTTCAAGACCAAACGGGGAGAAAAAAGCATTGAGGGAAAAACTTTAAGGATTATCGTAAAGAGTCTGCGTCCGATTCCCAGTGATTTCTATGGATTGGAAGATACTGAAACGAAATTAAGAAAAAGGTATCTGGATTTCGTTGTTAATTCCGAATTAAGGGAGGTTTTTGTTAGGAAAGCCAAATTTTGGGAGACTTTTCGCTCGTTTCTTGTGAAAGAGGGTTTCCTGGAAGTGGAAACTCCGGTACTGGAATCTGTTCCGGGAGGAGCTGACGCTGAACCATTCATCACCAAACACAAGGCGCTCGACACGGATTTCTATCTTAGAATTTCCCTGGAAATTGCTTTGAAGAAATTATTGGTTGCCGGTCTCCCCAAAGTCTTTGAAATTGGGAGAATTTTCAGGAACGAAGGAATAAGCGCCGAGCATTTACAGGATTACACTCAACTCGAGTTTTATTGGGCTTATTCAAACTATGAAGAGCTTATGAAAATGATTGAGAAAATGTATAAGTCGGTTGTGAAAAATACCCGTGGAAGCACGACAACCAATTGGCAAGGCAAAAAAATCAATTGGGGAAAGAGGTGGCCCCGAGTCGACTATTATACCATTTTCAAGGAGAAGGTCGGCATGGATTTGAAAAAAGTTTCCCGCGATGAGCTTTTCGCCCGAGCCGTGAAAGAAGGCCTGTCTCCGGAGAAGTCCGCGGGCGTTGGAAGACTCATAGATCTGCTTTTTAAAAAGCTGGTTCGTCCCTCATTTATTGACCCTGCGTTTCTCGTAAATCCGCCGGCGTCAATTGAACCGCTTGCCAAGAGAATCCCCGAAGAGCCGTACAAAGTTTATCGTTTCCAGATTATGGCTTGCGGGACGGAGCTCGGCAAAGGTTTTTCGGAGGCAAACGATCCCATTGATCAGCGGGAAAGATTTGAAGAGCAGATGAAGCTCCGCGAGAAGGGCGACAAAGAGGCTCAGATGCTTGACGAAGATTTCATTGAGGCGCTGGAGTACGGCATGCCTCCGGCAGCGGGATTTGGCGTCTCCGAAAGATTCTTCGCCGTTTTGATGGATAAACCCGTTAGAGAAACCGTTTTCTTTCCGCTCATGAGGCGGAAATAGGTTGTGATTTTCCTTCTCCGCACCTATAATTAAGTGGTGAGCAACACCGAACCAAAAACGTGATTGACGTTGAACTTTTGCGCAATGATCCTGATAAGGTCAAGCGCGGAATTGCTTCCAAAAACTTCCCGCCGGAGTTAGTTGACCGGTTTACTGAACTCGATAACGACTGGCGGAGGAAAACAACGAAGATGAATAATCTCCGTGCCGAACAAAAAAAGCTTGGCGCGGACGATATTGAGGAGGCCAAAGAGTTAAAAGAAGAGATTAAGCGCCTGGAAGAGGCGGTTAGAACCATCGAATCCGAACGATTCGTGGTTTTGGAGCAAATTCCCAATCTGCCGGCCGAAGGCGTTCCGGTGGGCCGCGACGAAACTGATAATGTCGTCTTGCGGGAAGTGGGCAAGAAGCCAAAGTTCGACTTTCAGCCCAAAGACCATCTTGAACTCGGGAAAGCGCTTGATATCGTTGATTTCGAAACAGGCGCTAAAGTTACCGGTTCGGGATTCTATTATCTAAAGAATGACGGCGTTTTGCTTGAACTAGCCTTGGTTCGATACGCTTTGGATTTCTTGGCTAAAAACGGGTTTACCTTATGGCTTACTCCCGATTTAGCTCGCGAAAAATTTTATTTAGGGACTGGTTACCTGCCGAGGGGTGAGGAGGCCCAAACTTATGTGATTGAAAATTCCGATTTAGGACTTATTGCTACTGCCGAAGTAACCCTGGCTGGCATCCACGCCGAAGAAATTCTTGAAGAAAATGCTTTACCCAAGTTTTATGCCGGCTATTCTCACTGCTTTAGGCAGGAAGGAGGCGCTTATGGAAAATATTCAAGAGGACTCTATCGAGTGCATCAGTTCACGAAAGTGGAAATGTTTGTTTATGCCAAACCGGAAGATTCGCCAAAAATCCATGAAAGACTTTTGGAACTTGAAGAAAAATTATGGCAAAGCTTAGGCATTCCTTATCGAGTCGTAGAAATGTGCACGGGAGACTTGGGCGCTCAAGCGGTAAGAAAGTTTGACCTGGAGGCCTGGATGCCGGGGAGAGACGATTGGGGTGAAGTTACGTCAGTCTCAAACACCACTGATTATCAAGCTAGACGTTTGGGTATTAAGTTCCGTCAAAAAAATGGCGAAATACAATTTGTTCATACATTGAACGGCACAGCGTTGGCTACCTCGCGGGCTCCCATTGCCATTCTCGAGAACTATCAGACCTCGGACGGAACGATTGTTGTTCCCGAAATTTTAAGAGATTATGTCGGCAAGAGCGAAATAGTTCCTTGAACCAGGGAGATGAGGGATTATCGTTTCCGAACTCAAAAAGGGAAAACTGTTTTTGAGCTAATTAAGCCCCTTTTGTTGGTTCTATTGCCGTTTATTCTTATCGGCGGATCTTTTTATTTGTTTAAAGAATCACGCTTTTTTGAGGTTCAGGCAATTGAAGTAAGGGGCCTGGAGTCGCTTTCTAAGGAAGCAGTTCTTGCCGCCTTGGAACCCAAAATTTTAGAGCGGAGTTTTTTGGGGAAATTACTGGGAATCGGTAATATCCTAGCCTGGCAAGGAAATTTTTCTCCGGATCTTAGAGACGAATTTCCGAGACTTGCCAGTTTAAATGTTCAAGGGGATTTATTCCGGAGAAGTGTTGTCGTGAACGTTGCCGAGAAAGAGAAGTCGGTCGTTTGGTGCTTGGTTTCGAGAGACACCTGTTTCTGGGTTGATAAAGAGGGAGTGGTTTTCGACTTAGCCCCCGCGGTTTCGGGAAGGATTATCAAGGTTGTGAGAGATAGTTCGGAAAGAGATTTGAATATCGGAGAGACTGTCTTACCGGCTGACGAGGTTTCTAACTTAGCGAAAATCTTTCAGTTTTTGGGCAATTTAAATCTTCGTTCCAAAGAGATGAAGATTGAGAACGTTAAATTCAAAGAAATAACCGCCATTCTCGATGAGGGCCCGGAGCTTCGCTTCAGCTTGAATGTCGATCCTGGATTCGGGTCTTCAGTCGTGAAAACGCTTATAGGTTCCAATGATTGGTCAAAAATAAGATATGTTGATTTGAGAATTGAGGGACGGGTTTATTACTCTAAGTAAGTTACTCCAGTTTGTAGATAAATATTGATTTTCCCGCGATGGCGTGCGGTCGGTAGGGATTCTTGAGCCATCGGTATTCATCTTCATCGGTTCTGGGCAAGTTGTCTCGGAGTTTGCCTTTCGCCCCCTGGAGAGTGTTTATCGAAATCGCCAGCCACTTGATATCGCTCTCCAGCGGATTGCCTTTGGAAGAGGACCAACTCACGGCCTTGTCTCCCAAATAATATTTAGCGCTTGCTCCGCCGAAGTAATCAATAGCGATCTTGTCTATCTTTTCGCCTTGCGGAGGGTTGTTCACGAAATTTACCAGCCGCTTTAAATCCTGTCCCCAGTCGTAGTTCGAATCGGTCACGTATTTCCATCCGTTATTGGTTTGTATCAAATCGTTAAAGTAAGGAAGGTAATGCGGGTAAGCTGAAAAGCTATCCCAGATGTAAACTGCGAAAAGGATCGCAACGACCGAGACTTTTATTTTGGCGTTAACAAAACTCGTTTTCATCCAGGACTTGATGCTCACGGCTGTGAGAATGTAGGTCAAGGGCATTATGGGAATAAGGTGTCTTAGTCCGATATTCAAGGGACTTCTCAGGCTATAAATGACATAGACAAGAATGAAAAGCCCCATTGCCACCTCCGGGAAATTGGTGAGCAGTGAGTCTCTTATCTTTATACGGCGTTCGTAAAGACTCGGAAGTATTTTATAGAAGAAAAATATTGAACTTAAAAAGATTAAGAGAAGCGAGGGCAAAGGTTCTTTCATCAAGAAAACAATCGGGAAATAAAGCGGGCCGCCGGTGTTCCTCAAATCTCCCAGGAAGTAGAGGGAGTTTCCGCCGGTTGCCCTTTGTCCAACCATAAGAATCCCCAAAAGGTACTCGGCATAGGGACGAGTGAGGTTATGCTTCGCAGCCCAGATGTCGAGTTCGGCTACACATCTTACCAATCTGCATTTCTCGCCTTCCTTTGGTGGTCCTCCATAGAATGATTGGAGAATGTATTCGGTGTCGGTTATCTGTTTTTCTTTCGGGTAGTTCAAGGTTGTGAGAAAGTAAACTGGATAAACGAGCATAAATCCCAGTCCCAAAATAATTATTAAAGACCGCGCATATCTGAAACCTCTTACAAAAAACCTTTTTAGCCTTTCTGATGAATTTGTTCCTTCCCAATCTCTCTTCAGACCCAAAATATAGAAGAGCAGGAGCAATAGGATGAAATAAGGAATTAGCAGGATGGCGGAGAATTTCAGAAGTTGCGCCAGACCGAAGGCGAGTCCCGCCAAGACAAGGTGTTTCTGCGACGGCGCGAGCAAAAACTTAACGAAGAAATAAATGGAAGTCCCGATTCCCAGAGCCGCGCCGATATCGGTTGTAACGAGATGTCCGTGAGTCAGAATTGTTGGCGATAGCGCGACAAGGATTGTCGGTAGAAATGCCCAACCTCGCCCCAAAAGTTCTTTTGACCAGATATACGTGAAGAGTATTAGGAGGAGTGTGAGAACCATCGGCCCCACCCTGGCCCACTGAATTAGCTTTTCGGCGTCGTTCCCGGACTCGAAAATAAATTTTTCTCCGGTTGCCCATTGGCCGTTAACATCGGTCGTCCATACATAATCCTTGTCGGGAAAACTCAAATTCATGAAAGTGAGGGGAATGGCAGACAAAGTTTTAACTATCGGCGGATGTTCCGGATTTAGGCGGTAATCCAGATATTTCACGTAGCCGTAGCCGGCCGGGATGTGGGCTTTTTCATCGGTCGTGAGCGATTCCTGGTTCGAAACCGTAAACATAATGACGAGTGACGCAGTGAGAATCGCGGCCAAAACGAGCCAATCAACCGCCAAAGAGATTTTCTTCATTTCTAAGTTATTATAAGTATATCAGCAGGACACATGTTTAAGAAACTTGTTTGGACCAGGCACGCGCAATTTAAGATGAGATTTTACGGCCTCTCTGAAGCGAGGATAAAGAGGGTGATGAATATGCCTCTCCGGATCGAGTCCGGAATTGCTCCCTCGACGATCGCCATGCTCCAGAGGGCGGGGAGCGTTAAACACCCTTATGAAATCTGGGTGATGATTGCCGAAAAGAAGGATGCGAGGAGGGTAATTTCCGCCTGGCGCTATCCCGGCAGAACCAAACCCGGCGAAGCTTTGCCCGAGGAAATCATCCGTGAGATTAGAGAAGCGAGATGAGAAAGATTTTGAACAGGCGTTTCTTTA
>CAZSQQ010000001.1:44765-123647 GCA_964609135.1 uncultured Candidatus Saccharibacteria bacterium | reverse complement strand
CATCCGTGAGATTAGAGAAGCGAGATGAGAAAGATTTTGAACAGGCGTTTCTTTAGTCGTCCAACTTTAATGGTTGCCAGGGATCTTTTGGGTAAATTTTTAGTGAGGCGTATTGGTAAAAGAGAAACGGTCTTAATGATTACAGAGGTTGAGGCCTACGACGGTTTAAAGGACAAGGCTTCGCATGCCCATCGCGGGAAGACAAAAAGGAATGTGCTTATGTTCGGCGAGGCGGGGCACTGGTACGTTTATTTCACCTATGGCATGCATTGGATGCTGAATGTTGTTACCGGCGAGGAAGGTTATCCGGCGGCGGTTTTAATCCGAAGCGCCGGCGGAATAAAAGGCCCGGCAAGACTAACAAAAAGATTGAAAATCGCGAGATCTCTGAACGGAAAATCGGCAAACAAAAAATCCGGTCTCTGGATAGAAGATAGGGGTTTCAAGATTAAGAACTCAAAAATCAAGAGAACTAAGAGAATCGGTGTTGCTTATTCGGGGAGGTATTGGGCCAACCGGAAATACAGATTTCTATTAGAGTAAATCCTTTTAGAATAAAGATTTTTCTAGCTAATAGCAAGCAATTTATATCTCCTATTTGACGATCGTCAAATAGGAGATATTGGAAGCAGTCAGAAATTTTGTTAGAAGTTTCGTCCTGTGCTTTTTAGACAAGGACTCGTCAGTTAGATTTACAATCTAAGACTTCTTGCCCCGTGAGAGAGCAGAGCTTCAAAAAGTTACTCTCTCATGGGTTTTGTACGTTCTCGTTAGAGCTTCGTCCTGAGCCCGGCTTGGTACATTCGTGCCTGTTCCTCGGCCGGAATTCCCAGCCATCCACCGAAGAAAGAAATCATCAGTGGGAGGAACAGGCCCTTGACCAGGATCTCGGCCAGAGCGATGGCCCCGATGAGCCCCCAGGCTACGCTGCCGATGACGAAGATCGTCACGATGGCAGCGACGGCGGTGGACCAGCCGAACTGCGTTGCCAAGAAGATCGAAGCGGCCAGTGTCGTGAGGAACGCCATGGTCTGGAAGTCCGACTTGACGTCGCGAATGACCAGCCCACGCCGCCAAGCGGCGTACTCGAGCCACGACTTGTATTGCTCCTCAGTCTCGTAGCGTCCGCGCTTCTTCTTGAGGCGGAGGTAGCTCACGACGTTCGCGACGGTCCCTTGGATCAGGTAGAGCGCGATGGCGGCGAGCACGACGTAGACCGCCTTCTCGATGAAGTAGCCGATGAGCGCCGCAGAGATGATCGCGAGGATCGCGAAGGTGATGCGATTGAACAACGAGAACATCTAAATCCTCCAAGTTGTTAGGGTGCAGAGTTCAGTATCAGAGGAATCTCACCTCATAGTTTGATACCGAACTACACATTTTCAGTGTAATTAGATAGTACCACACTTATATATAAATGTCAAGGGCTTTGACTTCTCGCCAATAACTCCCTAAACTTGGCTCTATATACCCCCTCGTAGTAAGACGGGGGCAAATTTCGTGTTTACCCTGATTAAAAAATAGATATGGAGTTCGAATTAATATCAAAGTTTAAGCCCGCGGGCGATCAGCCCAAGGCGATAAAAGAGTTAGTTCAAGGTCTTAAAAAAGGAATGAAACACCAGACGCTTTTGGGGGTGACTGGCAGCGGCAAAACCTTTACGGTTGCGAACGTCATTAACAAAATTAAGAAACCGACCTTGGTTATCGCCCACAATAAGACTTTAGCTGCCCAGCTTTGTAATGAGTTCCGCTTTCTTTTTCCGAAGAATGCCGTTCACTATTTCGTTTCTTATTACGATTACTATCAACCCGAAGCGTATCTCCCAACATCAGACACTTATATCGGCAAGGAAGCCATGATTAACGATGAGATTGATAAACTTCGTCATGCGGCGACAACCGCTCTTTTGACCCGTAAGGACGTGATTGTGGTCGCTTCCGTTTCCTGCATTTACGGCTTGGGGGCGCCGGAAGTCTACAGCGAAAACATTTTGCATTTTAAAGCAGGAGATACGATTTCTAGAAAAGAATTAATGCGCCAGTTTATTAAAATGCAGTTTACCAGGACCAATGCGGGTTTGAAGCGCGGCAGTTTCCGCCTCCGCGGCGACAACTGGGAGATAATGCCGCCCAACGAGGAGATGATTTATAACTTTGAATTGAAGGGTGGGAAAATTACTAAAATCCTGGTCATAAATCCGGTTAAGGGGATGGAGCCGGGAAAGGATTATGGTGTCGATGAGGTTTTCATATCACCCGCCAGGCACTTCATTACTTTGGGACCGGAAAAAGAAAGGGCCCTGGTGGCGATAAGGCGGGAACTTGATGAACGGCTGAAGTATTTTGAATCGAAGAAAATGTTTCTTGAGGCCGAGCGACTGGAGCGTAGGACCAAAAACGATATTGCGATGATTCGGGAGATCGGTTACTGCAATGGCATTGAGAATTATTCGCGCCACTTGTCGGGGAGAGCATCAGGCGAGCCGCCGGCAACCCTTTTTGACTATTTTCCCGAGGATTATCTTTTGGTGATTGACGAGTCTCACGTCACCGTTCCCCAGCTTGGCGGTATGTACGAAGGGGATTCATCGCGGAAGAAAACTCTTATTGAGTACGGTTTCAGATTGCTTTCAGCCGCCGATAACCGCCCGTTGAAGTTCAAGGAATTTGAGAAGCGAGTTAAGCAGGTGATTTATACCTCGGCCACCCCTGGTCCTTATGAGAAAGAAGCCAGCCGGCAGATTGTGGAGCAGGTCGTCCGCCCCACCGGCCTCGTCGATCCGGAGATAGTGATTGTTCCCGCCAAAGGTCAGGTTAATGATCTCATTCCCAGGATTAGAGAGAGGGTTCTGTCCAAAGAACGGGTACTGGTCACGACTTTGACCAAAAAGATGGCCGAGGATCTAAGTGAATACTTAGCGGAATTAAAAATGAGGGTTGATTATCTTCACAGCGATGTTAAAACTCTGGAGCGCATTAAGATTTTGACTGCTTTAAGGAGGGGGAGTTTTGATGTTCTGGTAGGCGTAAATCTCTTAAGAGAAGGCTTGGATTTGCCGGAGGTATCTCTTGTTGCGATTTTGGATGCTGATAAAGAAGGATTCTTGAGAAGTGAAACTTCACTAATCCAAACTATCGGTCGGGCTGCAAGAAATGTTAAGGGACAGGTTCTGATTTACGCCGATCACATCACCGGTTCCATAGAGCGCGCGGTCGGCGAGACGAACAGGCGGAGAAAAATTCAGCTTGAATATAACAAGAAACGCCACATTACGCCCACGACCATTAAAAAAGACATTTCCGACATCCTGCCGGTTGAAGAAGTTTTGAGGTTGGAGATGAAGCCGATTCCCAAATCTCGAACGTCGATTAATAAACTGCTTAGAGAAAAGGAAAGAGAAATGAAGGAAGCTGCTGGGAGGTTGGATTTCGAGTTGGCGGCGATATTAAGGGACGAAATCAGAGAATTAAGCAGAAAAACCCATGCAAAATAAGATTGTTATCAAAGGCGCCCGCGAGCACAACTTGAAGAATATTAACCTCGAACTCCCGAGAAACAAGATGATCGTTTTTACCGGCCTTTCAGGTTCCGGGAAATCCAGTTTGGCATTTGATACCATCTTCGCCGAAGGCCAGAGGCGCTATATCGAATCCCTCTCCGCTTATGCCCGGCAGTTCCTGGGGCGTCTTGATAAGCCTGACGTTGATGAAATTGAGGGACTTTCTCCCGCGATTTCGATTGATCAGAAAGCGCATTCTTCAAACCCTCGGTCAACCGTTGCAACCATCACCGAAATTTACGACTATTTGAGAGTTCTTTTCGCGAGAGTCGGCAAACCTTTCTGCCCCGAGTGCGGTGAGGAAATCAGGAAAATGACCTTGGCCGAGATTGTGGATGCGATTATTGCCTTGGCCGGCGAAAGTGAGAGCGCGAAAGAGCTCGTCGTAATGGCGCCGATTGTTCGCGGCAGGAAAGGCGAATACTACCAGCTTCTTTATGATTTATTGGGTTCCGGTTTCAGGGAAGCGAGAGTTGACGGTAAATTCCACTCGCTTAGAGAACGTATCGAACTTCACAGATACAAACAGCATACGATTGAGCTGGTTTTGGATAGAATCCCAATAAAAACGGATTTCACCGACAAGGAAAATCGTTTGCGTTTAAGCGAAGCGGTTGAATCCGCCTTGAAGCACGGTCAAGATGTGGCAACTGTGATTGTTGATAAAAGAGAGGTGAGTTTCTCTGCCAAATTTTCCTGTCCGCGGGATAATTTTGCCTTCCCGGAGATTGAACCCAGGCTATTTTCCTTCAACAGTCCTTACGGAGCCTGTCTGGAATGTCACGGTTTGGGAACGGAAAGCGTCTGGTCTGAAAAAATCTGTGAAGTCTGCCGCGGGAGACGTCTTAGACCGGAATCCCTGAATGTTTTAATTAACAACAAGAACATCACCGAGATTACCTCCGTATCTATTGATGAGGCGCAGAGGTTTTTTGAATCCTTGACTGGCAAGCTCACCGTTAAAAACAAGGAAATTGCCGAAGTCCCCCTGAAAGAAATCAAAAACCGTCTGAAATTCATGATTGACGTGGGCTTGGATTATCTCACCCTGGACAGGAAGGCGGGAAGTTTATCCGGCGGAGAATCGCAGAGAATCAGGCTCGCTTCACAGATCGGTTCGCGACTGGTGGGGACTCTTTATATTCTTGATGAGCCGACCATCGGTCTCCACCAGCGTGATAATGCCAAACTAATAAAAACCCTTCACGAGCTAAGGGATTTGGGAAATACAATTGTGGTTGTGGAGCACGATGAGGAAACTATCCGTGAGAGCGATTACCTTGTTGATTTTGGCCCGGCAGCCGGAGTTCACGGAGGGAAGATCGTGACTGGAGGATCCCTCCCCGAGTTATTTAGGGATAAGAGGTCTGATTCGCTCACTTTGAAATACTTGAGCGGCGCGATGAAGATTCCTGTCCCTGAAACACGGAGAAAGGTAAAAATCCCAATGGATTCGTTGAAATTAAGGGGGGTTACCGCGAACAACCTGCAGAATATTAATTTGGATATCCCCCTGCGGCGCCTTACCGCTGTCACCGGGGTTTCCGGTTCCGGCAAGAGCACGCTTGTCGTTGATGTGATATATAAGGCGCTCGCCAATAGGCTTAATCATGCCGATTACAAGGTTGGCCCCGCTAAATCAATTTCAGGAGTTGAATACATCAATCGCGTCATTGATATTGACCAGTCGCCGATAGGCCGCACGCCTCGTTCTAACCCCGCGACTTACGTTGGCGCGTGGACTCACATCCGCGATTTATTTTCCGGAACGGAAGACGCGCGGGTTCGCGGCTGGAAGCCGGGACGATTCAGTTTCAACGTTAAGGGCGGCCGATGTGACAACTGCGAGGGCCACGGCTACATTGCGATTGAAATGCATTTCCTGCCGACCGTTTTTGTAACCTGCGATATCTGTCACGGCAAGAGATTTGATAGGGAGACTTTGGAAGTTGAATATCACGGCAAAAATATTTATGAGGTGTTGCAAATGACGGTAGAAGAGGCGGTAAAGTTCTTCGAAGATATCCCGTGGCTTCACGAGAAACTTAAGATTCTGGATGAGGTAGGCTTGGGATATTTGGAACTGGGACAGTCGGCAACGACCCTGTCGGGAGGCGAAGCACAAAGGGTAAAACTCTCTTCGGAGTTGGGTAAGCGAGATACTCGGCGGACTTTGTATCTTCTGGATGAACCGACAACCGGTCTTCACTTTCATGATGTCCGGAAACTGCTTGAAGTTCTGCAGAAGCTTGTAGATCGAGGTAACACGGTTGTCGTTATCGAACACAACTTAGATGTTATTAAAACCGCCGACTGGATTATCGATTTGGGGCCGGAGGGCGGGGATAAGGGCGGAAGGGTTGTCGCAACGGGAACTCCCGAAGACGTGAGTAAAAATCCCAAGAGTTTTACGGGAGCATATTTGAGGAAAGTTCTTAAAAATAAATCGTAAAAATGAGTTAGGCCGGCCTCTCGAGAGGCCGGCCTTGGTGTTTCCTTGAGCATTTGTGCTTAGTTAAGCCGCGTCTTATTCGGTGCTTTCCTCCTTAGCCTCACGCCCTTTATGGGCGGGATGATCTTTACGAGTTTTGCGAGAGTCTCCTCGCTGGATTCTCCGTCCCCGACTAGCACCATTGGTGTTCCGGAGAATCTTTTGACGACGGCAAGGATCGTAGAGTTGATAACGCGGAGCTCATAGTGAACGCCGTCATGGTCGATAACGACGATGACGCCAACGTCCACGAAACGGCTCTGCCAACCATCTCGCCTGACCTTTTTCACGTCGCGAAGGAGTCCTTGAGCTTTGGCTCGGTGAAGGATCCCAAAGACGCGACGCGCCGATCGAAAGCGACGCCTACGCTCATTGTGGCCCAACGGCCAACTTGTTAGAGAGCTTATCACGCCCAAGACACTCCTTTCTTGAGGACGTCAACTATTGTATACAAGAATTTAAAGGAAATGTCAAAGCAATCGTGTTATAATAGCTTACCGTGAAAAGTAAGGAGAATTTATACAAAAATCTTCCGGACACCCCAGGCATATATCTCATGAAGGATAAGCGGGGGAGCATTCTTTATGTCGGGAAAGCGGGAAACTTGAAACGGAGAGTCTCCAGTTATTTTTTGCGCTCCGGCGATTGGAAAACGGAGAAGTTGGTAAGTGAAATTGCGAAAATTGATTACAAGAAAACTGATACTGCAATTGAGGCGCTGATTTTGGAAGCCGAGCTTATTAAAAAACGTCGTCCGCCCTATAACGTCCGGGAAAAGGATGACAAAAGTTTTCTTTACGTAGAGATTACCAAAGATAAGTTCCCGCGCGTATTGCTTGTGCGGGGAAAAGAGCTTGCTACGAGTAAGGAGAAAAGACTTGCACTGAGCCGCGCCGGAGGGCCTGCCCTGAGCCGCGTCGAAGGGTTCGGTCCTTTTACTTCCGCGACCAGCATCCGCGACGCCTTAAAGATAATTAGAAGGATATTTCCTTTCAGCATTCATCAACCAGGAAGGGTAGGCAAGTTTTCCAAGGGATGCTTTGAATATGAAATTAAGCTTTGCCCTGGCACCTGCATTGGCGCAATCGATAGAAAAACTTATCTGAAAAATATAAGAAACATAAAACTTTTCTTTAACGGCAAGAAAAAACAGATTTTGAAGTCTTTGGAGAAAGATATGAAGAAGGCGAGTAAAAGTTTGGAATTCGAAGAGGCGGTGAAGTTCCGAGGTCAGATTTTTGCTCTTCAGCACATCCAGGACATAGCCCTAATTACCGAGCCAGAAATTGTGGAGGGGCCTGCCCTGCCTTCGACCCGAGGCCCTCGACTGAGCTCGGTCGAATGTCCTCAGGCCGAGGGTAGCCGCAGAGGAGGGCTCGCCCTGAGCCGCAGAGGAGGGCTCGCCCTGAGCCGCGTCGAAGGGTATGACATCTCTAACATCTCTGGCAATTATGCCGTGGGTTCTATGGTTGTCTTTAAAGACGGCCGGCCCGACAAGGGTGAGTATCGTAAGTTCAGGATCAAGACAATAATAGGAGCGAATGACGTGGGAATGTTAAAAGAGGTTTTGCGCCGCCGGTTTCACAATCCCTGGCCTTTGCCTGACGTGATTTTGGTTGATGGGGGAATGGGGCAGGTGAACGCGGCTAAACAGGTCTTGTTAGAATCGGGTTTGAGAATTCCTACTGTCGGGATCGCCAAGGGTCCGGATAGGAAAGCAAACAGGTTTGTAGGTTCTATTCCCAAGGGCGTCACCAAAAAAGTTTTGATTCGAGTTCGCGACGAAGCTCACCGGTTCGCGATCACCTACCACAAGAAGTTAAGAAACAGTGGTTTTATGGGAAACACTTGAAAATAAATAACAAAATTCTACACTTCTAGTATGGCGGATAAATCTACTACCAAATACATAGACATATCTCCCCACCGGAGCATTATGACCAAGATTAGCCAGACAGGCTATTCCATTCAGGAGGCCTTGTCAGAGCTCATCGACAACTCCATAGATGCCCGTTTGGCCAACGAGAAGTTGAGCGTTTCTGTGGATATAACTCCTGATCTTATAACCGTGATGGACAACGGCAGAGGTATGACCGAGGAGCAAGCCGCCAAATCCATCAGATTGGGGTTTTCGGAGAAGAAAGCTCAACTGGGAGAATTTGGTCTGGGACTCAAGACCTCGACATCATTTTTGGGGAAAGGATTTACTTTAATAACTAGCCCTAGGAATTCCGAGGAAGAATATGTTATGGAGTATGACGAAGACCATTGGCTGGAGAGCGGAGACTGGTATAAATATCCGTTTGTTATCAATCGAGGCGTGGATCCCGAGAAAAGTGGGACGGCAGTGATTATTAGGCGGTTGAAAGTTAAACTTTCCGAGAAATTATTGAGCAACATAAAAGAAGAATTTGGTTTGAGGTTCGGTCCATTCGTTCAAAATGGCGAACTGGAATTGATTTTCAATGGGGAAGTTTGTCCGCCGTTTGTTCCCAAGATTATTGACGATAAAAAGAACGATTTTGCTTTTGAATTTAAGGGAGGTAAGGCTTGGGGATGGTGGGGTTACCAACTAAGTGGGCTCAATAAGAGTTATTACGGTTTCCATAATTATCGCCGCGGTCGATTGGTTACTACCTACGATAAAATAGGACTTACTCCCAACCAAGATATCAAGCAAATTATCGGTGATTTACACATTGAAGGCATACCCATTACCCACGATAAGAAAGGCTGGTTAAAATCATCCGATCAGTACAAGGAGCTAGAGGAAACGATGCGGGAGTATTTCAAGCCATTTGAGAAGAAGCCCAAAAGAGTTCTGAGTGGTTACCCGGCCTCAGCCGGTAAAGTGATTGGCACGGTTCGGCAAGTAAATATGTTTATGTCTGGCGATATGGAAAAGGAAATGGCTCGGGTAGAACGCGGCGATATTATTGTAACAGCAATGACGCGACCGCACTTTTTGTTAGCCATTAGACGTGCTGGCGGAATAATTACTGATTTGGGTGGCAATTTATGCCATGCGGCAATTGTGGCTAGAGAGTTTAATATACCCGCAGTCGTCGGCACACAGACCGCCACAGCTCTATTGCGTGACGGCCAACGGGTAATTCTTGACGGTAATGATGGTTACATTTATGAAGATTGACGAGCAATTATTAAAGTTTCCTAGATATATACCCAATGACATCGAGGGGTTTATGTTTACTTACCCTAGAAAGTTTCCTCCCATTGTGCCGTATTTTGAAGAAATTGCTCAAAAGGTTGGTGCGGATTCTAAGAAATATCAAGAATACGGAGATTGGGCACACGACGAGTTGTTTGCCGGATTCGATAAGATTAAAAAGGATTACGAGAGCGGAGATCAGAAAAATCTGGAGTTTTTGGTTAACACAGATCAGAGATTCAATAAACTGTTCTGTTATCGTTTTTGGGTAGTCAATTACTTATTTGCTGATGGCCCACTGCACGACTTTTATGTTGATAACCTTAAAAATTTGATACGTAAGTTTATTGATGCGACTGAAGACGTAGAGGATTTTGAGGGGCGAGTTGTTCGCGTGCAGCGAGACCTGCTACAGAGCGAGTATGCCGACTTATATCTTCGTCAGGCCTTAAGCGGCGTAAAACTTGTTCATTTACTTGCAAACAACCCCAAAACTAAGGACCCAGTTGCCGAGATAACTATGCTTATAGATGCCCACACTCACAAAAATACTAGTGAAATTAACGTTCTTTGGAATAAAATAGCCAAAATAATTCAGGAGGTAATAAATGATGAAACGGACCCCGATAGTGCTTCTTTTAAAAAAGAATTGTCTGTACCGTTGGAACAAACCAGAATGCGTGATTCTATGTTGCCACTTTACAATATGTTAACTCACGCGGTTGAATTTCGGGGTGAAAACGAATCTCTCGTGAAAAGATATGAGGAAATGAAATCTCGTATTGAATCTTTGAAGGAGCAAGCCAAAGAGAAACTAACTCAAGAAGAATACGAGTTATTCATCTTATCATACGAACAGGCGCGAAATTTCTCGATGTATAAGGACATTATGGGCGCACTGGATCCTACGCTGTTGCCGTTATGGTTTGGCATTCACGATAAAGTTAGAGCCATCGTTTCTCCCAACGTTCCGTTGGCTAAAACCGGTCATGCTGGTATGTTCTACCAGTTGGTTTGGTATTTGCCGATGGAGTTGAAAAATAAAGTGTTTACTATAGATCCAACACCCTTTAGTCTTGACACTTTATAGTGTTTATAGCATTATCCTTTTTGGAATATGGATAAATTTGAAGGTGTACCAGAACAAGTTGTCGCTCCGGAAATACCTCGTGAGGATTGGGAGACTTTGATAGTTCTCCAAAGGCATGGCAGATACGATAACCGCCGGCCGGCTGATCCAGACAATTTGACTGAAGAGGAAAGAGCTTACGGCCACCTTACGGCAGAGGGAATTGAGGAAGCGAGAAAGAGGGCTGACGAGAGGATTGCCGCCATTTTAGAAGAACATCCAGAAACCAAAGACTTTTTGATACTCAACAGCCCAACCTTTTGGCTGGATGATGAAAGGCTGGGACAAAGAGCCAGAGAAACAGCCGAAATTATAGCTGGAGAGATCTCTAAAAAACTTAAGGAATTGGGTCTTCCAGAGGGTCAACTTCTAAATAACTCAGGGAGATTTAAGGGTAACGTTTCTCGACCGGATGTTAAGTTAGGTGAAGGATTGATGTTTCAAGTTCCTGAATTTGCGAAATTTTTGCGAGGTCAGTTCGGCGGTAAGCAGCCGCCAGCCTTTTGGCAAGCTTTTAATAGGGATACTTATCGAGAAAAAAGAGAAGAATTAGGGGCCGAAGGCCCAGACCAGATTGCCACCAGGGTCAATGAGGGCGTAAATGTCGCCGCTAGGTTTGCCGAATTTTATCATCGCCAACACCCCGGCAGAAAATTAGCCGTTTGGATGGTAACTCACGGCGATGGCCTAGACCCCTTTGTTCAAAGAGTTGTCGGAGCCCCGGAAGAAGATTTTTCTGCCGGTTATAATGAAGGCATAGGAATCGCTGTTGATTCTAGTGGAGTGACCGAGACTACAATCAAGGGTAAAGAATACAAATTGCCCGTCGCACGTCATGGCAAACCTGCTCCGATTCGAAGAGGTAAGTTTGAGCGATAGCTCTCTCGTAGGCGGTAAGGGGGCGTCGCTGGGCGAGTTAACTAGGGCTGGCATTCCGGTGCCCCCTGGTTTTATTGTTACCACCGATGTTTTTAGGAAGTTCGCATATGACTCCGTCGATGAGGCTCTTAGAGCAGAGATTCTAAGCGCCTTTGACAAGTTAGGGGCAGAAAGAGTTGCAGTTAGATCTTCGGCAGTGGCTGAAGATTCCTCGTCAGCCTCTTGGGCGGGACAACTCGAGACATATTTAAACGTAACCAGGGAAGATTTGATTAACAGAATAAAGGATTGCTGTAACTCGATTAAATCTAAAGGAGCTCTGGCCTATGCGGAGGACAAGAATGTTAGCGAAGACCAGTTGGCGGTAGCTGTAGTAGTTCAAAAAATGATTGATAGTGAGGTTTCCGGAGTTGTCTTTACGGTAAACCCCATTACAAAAGATGAGAACGAGTTGATGATTGAGGCCGGCTTCGGCTTGGGAGAAATGATGGTCCAGGGGATGATTACTCCAGACAGTTTTGTCGTTGATAAGAAAACGCTGGAGATAAAAAACAGTGACATTAAAACCCAGGAGACAATGATGATTTTTAAAAATGGTGAGACAAAAGAAGTGGAAGTACCGGACGATAAAAAGAGTGAGCAGGCCCTAGATGATGATCAGGTTATAGAATTGGCTAAATTGGCTCTAAAGATTGAAAATCATTACGGTTCACCGCAAGATATAGAATGGGCTTTGGAGAAAGAGAACATCTATATACTTCAATCGAGGCCCATTACCACTTTGTAAATGAAACTTTCTATCGGCATCGTGGGGCTTCCCAATGTCGGCAAGTCCACTTTATTTAAAGCCTTAACCAAACAGCAAGTTAATATCGCCAATTACCCATTTGCGACGATTGATCCTAATGTTGGCGTAGTTTCTGTTCCCGACGAAAGGCTGGAAAAGTTAAACGAGATGAGTAAGTCAGCTAAGAAAATCCCAGCCGTGGTTGAGTTTTATGATATCGCGGGACTGGTTAAGGGGGCCAACAAAGGTGAGGGATTGGGGAATCAGTTCTTATCGCATATCCGGGACGTTAAGGCGATTGTTCAGGTTGTGAGATGTTTTCCTGCGGGTGAGATCATTCACGTTGAGAAAGACGTTAACCCGTTGCGGGACATAGACATTGTAAATACCGAGCTCATTTTGAAGGACCTGGAGACAGTTAATAAGAGACTTTCAAAGCTGGAGGGTGAGGCGCGGACCGGAGACAAGCAGAAGATTAATGATTTTGAAACCCTCAAGAAAGTTAAGGAAACTTTGGATAAGGGAATTCTGGCCTTCAATTTGGGGAAAGAAGTTGTCTCAGGGCCGGCTGTCACCGAATTGAATCTTCTCACAGCCAAATCGCAGATTTATTTATTGAACGGCAGTGAATCCGATGCGAGTAGCGAATTGAAAGAAAAGATTGAATCCCTTAATTCGGATTATCTTATTGCCGATTTGGGAAGCGAGGAAAGCGTTGAGGCCCTGATTAGAAAAGCCTATGAGGTTTTGAATCTCATAAGTTTTTTCACGACCGGCGAGGATGAGTCTCGGGCTTGGACGATTGAAAGGGGAACCGCTGCTCCGCAGGCTTCCGGCGTCATTCACACCGATTTTGAAAACAAATTTATCAGGCTCGATGTCGTGAATTGGCAGAGACTTTTGGAAACAGGGTCTTGGGTTTCTGCTAAACAGAAGGGATTAATAAGAACCGAAGGCAAAGAATACGAGGTTCAGGATGGAGATGTGGTTATTGTGAAACACGGCTGACCGGTGTTATTATTACGAGCAAGTTTATGGATGGCGTTTTTCCAAAAAGGAAACTAACGGATAAAATCGTTCACGATTACGAACTCCTAACCCAGGCAATAAATGGCCTGAAGGCGGTGAAGCACACGATTGTGGTTACAATCGGTTCTTGGGATCTCCTTCATATCGGTCACGTGCGCTATTTGAATGAAGCGAAGATGCACGGTGATATTCTGGTTGTGGGTGTTGACAGTGACCGTGCGGTTAGATTGAGTAAGGGGCCGCTTAGACCGGTCGTGCCGCAAAAAGAACGGTGCGAGATGTTAAGCTATCAATCCGTCGTTGATTTTGTGGCGCTTCTCGATGATGTAAACGGCAAAGGGGAATGGCAGTACGGGCTTATCAGGAATCTTCGCCCCGACGTTTTCATTGCCGAGGAATCGAGTTATTCGCCCAAGCAACTTCGTAACATCAGGAAATATTCTAAGAGAGTTGTGGTTTTGAAGCGGCAAGCCAAGGACACTTCCACTTCCAAACTGATTCAAAAGACGGTTAAAAAGAACTTAAATCATCTTTTGAAAAAGAGAAAATGAAGCGCGTTATCGTGCTCTATATTCCGGTACTCCACGAGGGATATCTCGAATTTTTCAAGAAACATAATGACGCTGATATCCTCTATATTTTGGGCGAAGATTTTATCGATGAATTTTCCGGGATCCACAAGGAAATCCGTGCACTTTCTCCGGAAACTATAAAAAAGCTTGTCGAATCTCTTAGCTTATTCAAATCGGTAAAGGTTCTGGGCAAAAAATCTCTGTCCGAAATAGGCGATTCGGAAATCGTTACCGCCGACGAGGCGATTTCCCTGAATTTCGTAAACAAATATTTCCCAAAGAACAGAGTTTTCTATGACAACATTTTCCTGCGCTGGGATGAAAAAAATGTTTATTCGGAGAACCTGCCGCAGGAAGCGGAAGTGTCCGACTCCGATTTCGATAGGAAAATAATGGAACTCGCGAAGAAGCAGGCCGAAAAAAGTTCCGACTGGTGGCGGCAGGTCGGGGCGGTCATAGTTAAGGACGGCAAAGTGATTCTTGAGGACGTTAGCCACCATTTGCCCTCCGACCATATTTCATATATTGAAGGGAATCCCCGTGACTTCATTGAGGCTGGAACCAAAAGAGATCTTTCAACTTCGATTCACGTGGAACAGCTTTTAGTTGGTGAAGCCGCAAGACGGGGTTTGAGTCTCGAGGGAACAAGCATCTACATAAATGTTTTTCCTTGCGTGCCTTGCGCCCAGATTATTTCTCAGTCGGGAATCAAGAAATGTTATTTCCAGACCGGCAACGCTTACTTGAACGTTGAACGGGTGTTCCGGATGGCCGGAGTGAAATTAATTCTCGTAAAGTAACTTATCCGATAGGGAATTCTACCCTGAGAGCCTTGCCGCGCTTAAGTTGCGGGACTATTAAATGTAAATGCAAATGTGTAACTGTTGCCCCCGTATAGTTACTGTCTCCAAAACGCAGGATCAAACCACCTCCTTTGATTTTGTATTTCCGAATAGCCCAGCGGACAAGTTCTGAAATTTGTCGCCAATCGGGAAGAGTGAGGTCTTGGAAACCCTCCTTGTGAGATTTACTTATGACAAGAAAATGGTAGCGAGCGTTCTTGTAAGAGTTGAAATTTTCTGTAACTAACCAGTTTTTGGTTCGTCGGAGAGTTGGCTTAGTATGCCACTTGAAAGTTTTCGGGCAGAAGGGGCAAACTTTTGCAGTTTTTATTTCTTTTAGCGTTTCTCCGTATTTGCTTCCTTTGGCGTATCGGAGGTTGACTAGTTTCTTGGTCATCTTATGAATTTTATCCTAAAAATCAGGGCATACAAATTTGAAGAGCCCGCACGAGTACTCGTGCGGGCTCCCGTTTGCGGTGAAAGGACTAGTTCAGCTTCTCCTTCCGAACGTAGAGCTGGAAGGAGTAGGGATGAGGATTCTTCTCGTCCGGTTCGTGTCGGACGCTCTGAACCCGCCGCCACTCCGTCTCCGGCATCTCTGGGAAGGAGGCGTCGCCCTCGAAGTCAGAATCGATTTCGGTCATGTAGACCGAATCGGCGTAGGGAAGGAATTGCTGGAAGATGTCCGCGCCGCCTGCGACCATCACCTCTTCCGCTCCGTTGGCCATTGCGAGTGCATCATCTACAGAATGAACCACTCGGCAGCCGTTCGGCGCCTTGTAGTTCTGGTCACGAGTGAGAATGATGTTCAGGCGGTTGGGGAGTGGTTTCCCGAGCGAGGCGAGAATGGATTCGAAGGTCTTCCGGCCCATGAGGATGGGTTTCCCGATCGTGAGATCTCGGAATCTCTTCATGTCGGCTGGCATGAGCCACGGCAGGCGGTTCTCGACCCCTATCACGCGGTTCCGGTCCATCGCGGCCACGATGGAGATCACGCTTCGTCCGATCATTTGATGACCACCATTTCGGCCTTCAGGGGTTCATGCGACTTATAGCCCTCGAGCCGGGCCACTTCATCCATGAGCTTCAGGGGCTTTTCTTCGCCTTCCGCCCTTTGCAGGAGTTCGCGGTATTTCGCGACCACTTGATCGAGCGTCCTTAGCTCCGGATTCAGCCAGAGCTTCGGATGCGGAAATGGTTCGCGCGTGAGCTGTTCCTTCACGGCCTCGAAGTGCCCCTCATAGATATGCGGCTCCGCGAGAACGTGAATCAGTTCCCACGGTTCGAGGTTCGTGATCTGTGCCACGAGGTGGAGAAGCAGGGCGAATTCCGCGGTGTCGAAGGGGACGCCGAGGAACATGTCGCAGCTTCTCTGGTACATGGTTAGCGAGAGCTTTCCGCCGGCCGAGTAGAACTGGAAGAGTACGTGGCAGGCGGGAAGCGCCGTCGCTTCGAGTTCGCCCGGGTTCCAGGCCGAGACGAGCGCTCTTGCCGTCCACGGTTTTTCCTGGATTAGATTTATCGCTATGCCTAGTTGGTCCACATGCCGGCCGTCGGGCGCGAGCCACTCGCGCCACTGCTTGGAGTAATTACGTCCGACATCTCCGGGAAATTGCGCTTTTGGAAGCCAGGAGGGCTTATAGGCGTCCCCATCCCAGATCTTAACGCCTAATTTGTGGAGTTCGTTTACGTTCGAACTCCCCGAGATGAACCAGAGAAGTTCCGCGACCGCCGTTCTGAAGGCGAGCCGTTTCGTCGTGACTGCCGGGAAGCCGTCCTGCATGTTGAAGCGCATGAATTGCGCTGTCGTGGAGCGAGTTGAAACTTCCTCCGTATCGGAGCGGTCAGTCCCTTCGGTCATGACTTTGGATAGGACGTCTAAGTACTGTCGCATGCCTTTATTGTACCACCTGGCCTTTCTATGGTACCGGTCGTTCGATCTCGTGGCACTCAGGGCAGCGCGCTTCATACTTCTCTTCGGCGCCGATTACGACCGTTGGGTCGTCCCACTTCGCGGGATTCCCGTCCACGAGCCGCTGGCTCATGGTAGCGGGTTCTCCGCAGACGACACAGATGGCCGTGAGCTTCATGACCTCCTGCGCGACGGCCAAGAGTTCCGGCACCGAGCCGAAGGGTTCTCCGCGGAAGTCGAGGTCAAGACCAGCGCAGATGACGCGCCGCCCTTGCTTTGCGATTGCGCGGACGGCATTCACGATGCGATAGTCGAAGAACTGGATTTCGTCGATTGCAACGGTCGCGGTCTCGGGCTTGAGTAGTTGAATAAGCTCCTCAGGACTCGTGACTGCGATCGCCGCCGCCGACCTGCCGTTGTGGGCTACAACCTCCCCTTCACCCGGGACGATCGACGGTTTGAAGACCTGCACCGCGCGCTTGGCAATCAAGACCCTTTCGACTCGGCGGATAAGCTCTTCGCTCTTCCCCGAGTACATGCCGCCCACGATGAGTTCGATCGTGCCATGCCGAACCTTTCCCATATGTTTTGTCCTTTCGTTTTTGTCGAAGATCTGTCAGGGTTGGATTAGGTTTACCTTATAGCCCGCTTGAACTTTTGGCAAGCGTTTCCTCGATTTCCTTATGTCTCTAATTCGCGCGAATAGGCGAATAGTGTGATACAATAAAAGCAGCAACATGAAAGAATTGGAGAGGGTTCTAAAGGCTCTGGCCAACAGGCGACGTTTGGCAATTTTGAAGTATCTGAAACAGAACCGCGAGGCCGCTGTGGGGGAGATTGCCAGCGAGATTAAATTGTCATTTAAGGCTACTTCCAAGCACCTTAGGATTCTAGATTCTCTTGATATTGTGGAAAGAGATCAGAAGAGTTTACAGATGTTTTATCGCTTAGCCCCAAACCAAAAGCCGGCTGTCCGTCACATTCTTTCTCTTCTCTAATTCGCGCGAATGGGCGAATAGAGAGGAGTGGATAAATCTCGTTGCTTAGGGTATAAGGTTATTCGACATGAGGATAGTTGCTCATTTCGATATGGACGCTTTCTTTGCCGCGATTGAGGAGCGGGATAAGCCGCGGCTTGAGGGATTGCCAGTTGTGGTGGGGGCGGATCCGATGGATGGGCGCGGGAGAGGCGTTGTTTCAACCGCGAATTATAAGGCGCGGGAGTATGGGATCCATTCGGCCATGCCTATATCGGAAGCTTGGAGGTTGTCGGAAATTGCAAGGAGGAAGGGCGAGCCAGAGACTGTTTTCATCGGAGTGAACATGGGAAAGTATGCGGAGGAATCCGAAAAGATAATGGAAATCATTCGTACACATGTTGCACTGGTTGAACAGGCAAGTGTTGACGAAGCTTACGCAGATTTGACCCCTTCGACTCTGTTCAGGGTCAATCCTGAGTCTGCCGAAGGATTGAGTTTCGTTGCCGGAGACCATTCTCTAATTCGCGCGAATAGGCGAATGGTTGATGATAGGTATGAAAAAGCGAGGGAGCTTTGCAAAAAGATAAAAAAGGAAGTTAAAGAAAAACGGAAGCTCACGGTATCGGTTGGCGTGGGGCCTAATAAATTGATTGCGAAGATTGCCTCGGGAATGAATAAGCCCGATGGACTGACTATTGTGCGTGAGGAAGAGGCCGAAGCGTTTTTGGAGCCTATGCATATTCGGAAGATTCCGGGGATAGGGCCGAAGACTGAAGAAATGTTTTTGAAGTTGGGCGTGAAACTGGTCCGCGACATGAAAAAGTTTTCGAAAGAGGAAATGGAAAAGATGATGGGCAAATGGGGACTGGATTTGTATGAAAAAGTAAGAGGTAGAGATGATTCACCGGTCGTAGAAGAGTATGAAGCGAAATCAATCGGAGAAGAGGAAACTTTTTCGGAGGATACGAAGGATGCGAGATTTATTTCTGAGCGGTTGAATGAACTTTGCGAGAGCGTTATTGATCGTTTGGCGGACCGTTCTCTAATTTCCGCCAGGGGCGGACAAGCGCGCCTGCCCGCCTCCGGCGGGAATAGGCGAATAGGCGAATTGAGGGGGTTTAGGACGGTGGCGATTAAGGTACGTTTCGCGGACTTTGAGACTAAAACCCGGGCGCATACTTTAGCTAAACCAGCGTCAGACTTGGGAACTCTGAAATTTGAGGCGTTGCGGTTGCTTGCGCCGTTTTTGGATAAAAGAGAAAATCCTCGAAATAAAAAGATAAGGTTAATTGGTGTTAGAATAGAGAAGCTGATTTAGGCTAACTTGTTCTGAGGACATTCGGCTGAGCTCAGTCGAAGCCCCCGTCGAAGGATCGGGGTGAGGGTGGAGAAGTTGTCTTAAGCCGGAAAATGACCATAATTTAGGTATCTTTGATGATCCAAACAGATAAGAAAATACTATCCTCAATCAAGCAAAAACCTTACTCCATTCAAGGAGATTTTGTTTTATATCATGGCGATAGCCTAAAGCTTTTAGAGAAAATACCAGAGAATTCAATTGATATGATTTTTGCGGATCCCCCCTACAATCTTTCCAACGGTGGTTTTACCGTGCATGCGGGTCGAAGAGTTAGTGTTAACAAAGGAGATTGGGATAAAAGTAAAGGCTTTAAAGATGATTATGATTTTCATTATAGTTGGCTTAAAGCGTGCAAAAGAGTTCTTAAACCAAGTGGTACTCTTTGGGTGAGCGGGACTTATCATTCAATATATCAGTGTGGGTACGCATTACAGGCTTTGGGATATCATATTTTGAACGATATATCTTGGTTTAAACCGAATGCGTCACCTAATCTGAGCGGTCGCTATTTTACTGCCAGTCACGAAACTTTAATATGGGCGAGAAAGGATAAAAAAGCGAAACATACATTTAATTACAAATTAATTAAGGAAGGTAATTGGCATTTGAAAGATTTCATTAAAAAGCCAGGAAAGCAAATGAGATCAGTTTGGGTTATCGGTACTCCAAAAAACGGAGAAAAGAAATTTGGTAAACATCCTACTCAAAAACCTATTGATTTATTGAATAGAATAATTTTAGCTAGTACAAAGAAAGGAGATTTAATACTGGATCCCTTCACTGGCAGTTCTACAACTGGATTGGCGGCTGTTTTAAATGATCGAAAGTTCATTGGAATAGATACAGAGAAAAAATATTTAAACCTATCGATAAAAAGATTTAAGGATCTAAAATCGAACCCGAAATTGTTTTGAAATGGAAAGACCAGAAGATATAAAGAAGTGGATGACCTTCAATAAAGACGGAAGCGTTTTTGAGCCCATCACGATTCTTGAACCAGAACCGAAGATAATTGTGGGCGTATATCAAGGTAAACTAAGTAAATTTGATATTTTGATAAAATATCGACAAGTTAAGAAAAATGGAGGCTGGTCTAATATTAGAACTCCTAAGCATATTCACTGGGCAGTAGATCTTCTTATTAAGATGAATTCAAAACAGGTGAAGATTAAGAAATTTTTGGATTTTTTGATAGAAATTTGGAATGAAACCTCGCCTGTTAATAGTGAAAAAGAACGGGGAATAGCATTAGATATCAAAAATTTATTTGAATCACACAAGGATAAAATTAAGGAATATCAAGGCATTAGTAATTTTGGAGAATATCGCATAGAGTTTCTAATATTGTTAGCAAAACTTTTGATGATTCAAGAGAAAACGAATATGCCCAAAGCTTACATGTTTAAGAAGTTGTTAGATGCTCTAAAAGAGGGAGAAGACATTTTCTCGATAGTTTCTATTGCTACTCATAACAGGGGAAGAAGATGATCCACCGCGAGCCAAAGGAGGTTTTGAAGGAATTTTTAGCAAAGAAAAAAGAAAAGATTACTAAACTCTCCAAAGACCAAAATTAGTTTTTGGGAATAATATGACAAATGGTGCACCACAACTGAGAAGAATAGATAGTTGGAGATACGATCCACCTTTTTCCACGATAGAAATGGGTACTTCTCTAGATATAGAACAAGAACTATGGCTTTTGTTGATTCATGTTTCAGAAGTTAAGTCGGCAGCCTACGAATTGTTTTCGAAGTTTAATGTACCCGAAACATTATTTGAGAATACGTGGCATAGATTTAGAGCCTTTATCCGTCAAGCAAATAATTATTGGGAAGTAGCAACCAAAACTAACTTTCGCTCTTCTTCCCTTCTTTATTATTACTCTTTCTTAAATTTAGTTAAGGCGTTTATCTTGTTAAAAAATCCTAGCCTACAAGATAAAGTATCTCACGGCATTTATTACAGTAAAGATCAATTTGTAAGTGATTTGATTAACAAGTATCTTGATGTTAATCACGGGGACAATCAAGTATTTTATTTATTTTACAAAGAAGTTTTCCAAATAGAACCGCCGAAGAAATTTAAGGTAGTAGACCTATTTAGTTATAATATAGAAATTTCGTACCAATACTTAGAGTGTAAATTCGGAGATCTAAATATAGGCTCAGTAATTCATCGTATTTGTTTTGATAAGGATACGAAAAGGGCTTGGTCAGTTCTAGCTATCCCGAAAGACATTACTAAAACCATCTTGGATGAGAATTTTAAAAAATTTGATGAATATTTTGAGTTTGTATCTATGCCGACAAAAGCTGACCTAGCCTTTCGCGATATATTCCAATTTAATAGAATGGAATGGCTAGAATTAGATTTTTATCAATTTAAGGAAGATAAGGTAATATCTTTAGATTCTTATCCTTCTCTGGAGGCGACTAACTACGGAGTGATAAATTGTTGGAAGATACTAAAAGAGATATTTGACTCATCAATAGAACCAAAGTATTTGCTAGATAATACTTCTTTCGATATCACCCTTCCTATGATTATTGATGATCAGAGATTTCCAATACATGAAGATATAGTTATTTATCTCACCATGTTTTTTATGAGTGAACTTGTGAGGTATCAACCAGAGTATCTAGACAAAGTTCTAGAAGATAAAGAAGCGTGGCTATTTAGAAGTTTCGTAGAAAGTTGCCCATTAAAGTTTCTGCGAATACTTACTTCAAGAATAAAAAATCAAACTGTAGTCATGAGCAGGGTTTAATAGGCACCTATTTTAAGATTGATAATTCAGTTAGAATCTCAAGCAAAAGGTCGAAGAAATGATTGAGAACTAAGATTATGTATGGCAAATCAGAGTATAAGAAATTTTAGCGATTACAAATTCGTTAAAAATTATTGTGAGTTGCAATTTGGTCAAAATTTGTATCCCAAAAAGTCTAATAAATTAATTTCAAAAATATCTAGAAAAAGTTTTAGTGGATACGCTGAGAAAGGAACTGATTTATATTTTGCTGGTAGAATTTTATGTAGAATGGGCATCGAAACATTTTTATTTCTTTTCCATCAAAGTATAGAAAATTACTTAAAATCTTTTCTAATTCTTAAAAAGGGTTCCATTGGATTATTTGAGCATGATTTGGAAAAACTACTAAAGAATTGTACAGATGAAGCAAGTAATTTAGAAAGCGTGGTTTTAACTTCAAAATATCTAGATTTTATAGTTAAAAAATATAACCTTTTTTATGAGATTAGTAGGTATCCAGAATTTAAAAAAACAGGACCAAGTGTGTATACTCTTTTTATACCGGAAGAAAGATCATATATGGATCTTTTTATACTCGAAATGAGAAAGTTGTTAAAGCTAAAACCTCTTAAAGATGAAAATGAATTTGGTTTAGGTTTCAGTAACAGATTTATTATTTCTAATAATTCTATACTTCAAAAGTTTTTAAAGGAAGAAAATATGAATTTTGTATAGATAGAGAATGAAATTGACTAACTAGCCAACAAAAAAATTAGGGGAATAAATTTATGGGTAGAAAAAGAATCTCCGCACGATATAAAGTTCCCACCAAAAAAGAACTTGAAAGCGATTTAGATAAAAGAGCTAAATTTTTCAATACGACTAGAAGTTAATCTGTAGATATGTATGTAAAGGGTAGAATTGGTGACATAGCCGATAGCACAGAGATTATTTTACGAGAGCAGCAGAGAATTGTGAAAGCTAAAAAATGTATTCAAGTGGCCCAAGAAGTTATAAATACAGGAGCTAGTGAAAATGCAAGGTCTGTTACCTAGAAGTATTACAAAGATTTATTAGATTATGCAATCAGCAGTATAAAATCCAAAATTACAAATAACTATTTGGCCAACGAAAAAATTAGGAGATGGAAAAATTTGAACTTTCAGAAAAAGCCAAATCCCTGAAACTATGAGCGGGCAGAATAGGAAAGATATAAAACCGGGAATGGAAGTGGAAGTAGTTCTAAAAGCCGATCAGGCGGGCGGAGAACTTACTCGCGGACTGGTGGCTGAAATCCTAACCAACTCCGAATTCCACCCGCACGGCATAAAAGTGCGCCTTACAAATGGCCAGGTAGGCCGGGTCCAAAACATTCTGTCGCAGAATTGACAAAACAGGGCTTATAGGGCATCATTTTTGTCTATTGCATCTAGACCATTAGGAAGCGAAAACATGTCGAGTTTCTCGTAGCAACAATATAAACAACCAAATGCAAGGAACAATCAAGACTCTTACACAGAAGGGATTTGGATTCATTGCCCGCGAAGGCGAGGACAAGGATCTTTTCTTTCACTCTAACGAGTTGAAGGGCGTTACTTTCGACGAATTGAAGGTTGGCGATAAGGTCACCTTTGAGGTAAGCGAAACCGAAAAGGGCCCTGCCGCAGTGAACGTCTCGCGCGCTTAGAACCCTACGCAAACGAAAAACCGCTCTTCTGGAAACGGAGGGGCGGTTTTTTGTACCCTTCGGCTCGGCTCAGGACAGGTCCCATTCGACTTCCTTCGATGAGACTCCCTTCAAGTTTTTCAGGGCAGACAGGACAAGTCGCTCAGGGTAGGCGTGAGTGGTAGAATGGTGAAATAGACCAAATGTATTTCAAGGTCAAAGCCCATCCTGGCTCTAAAAAGGATAAAATAATCAAGAAAGCGGAGGATAGTTTTGAGGTTTACGTTAGGGCCAAGCCGGAAAGAGGGCTGGCTAACAAAGCGGTTATAAAAACTTTATCCACACGCCTTAGGATTCCTTTGGGAAGAATCAGATTGGTTAAAGGAGCCAGATCAAAAAACAAGATTTTTGAGATTAGTTTATAATTCGGGGAAGGTGATAAAATCTAAGAGGTGAAAGTTAATGATTTGTTCAAATTAATCATCGCTGTCTTTGTGTCCGAGCTTGCCGGAGTTGTCGGCTCTGTTTTTATGGGTTTGACAAGCTCACCACAAGCCGTTTCGGGACTGACTTGGTATGCTGGACTTGTAAAGCCGGCGCTTAATCCACCAGCGTGGGTGTTTGGGCCGGTTTGGATAACGCTTTATTTTTTGATGGGTGTTGCGGCATTCTTCATATGGCGTGGAGGATGGGAGAAGAAAGAAGTCAAAATCGCAATTTACATATTCGGTTTTCAACTCATCCTAAACGCGCTTTGGTCGGTTGTCTTTTTTGGATTGCAAAGTCCCGGCTGGGCTTTAGCTAATATCATCGCACTCTGGCTCACCATTCTCTGGACAATCGCCGTCTTTTACAAAATCTCCCGCCCGGCCGCATATCTTCTCGTTCCTTATATCCTTTGGGTAAGCTTTGCGATGTATCTTAACTATGTTATCTGGACGTTAAATTGGCAGACTATTTAGCCAGAGGTGTATAATTTAAGCGTGAAAGGTTACATAGCAAGCATAGAAAAACTCTCATTGTAAACAAATGTTTGACCTAACCGGAAAAGTAGCATTAGTCACGGGCGCCCGCCGCGGTATGGGGCGAGCCCACGCTTTGGCTTTGGCTTCCCAAGGGGCGAAGGTGGCGGTGACCGATGTTGATCTCGCAGAGTGCGAGAAAGTGATGGGGGAAATCAAATCCAAAGGCGGAGAGGCGGCGGCTTTCAAAATGGATGTTTCGGACACGAATGAAGTGGACAAGGTTTTTACCGAAGCCGTGAATCTCTTCGGTCGCTTGGATATTTTGGTTAATAACGCCGGCATCTATGCTCCGAAGCCGGCGCTTGATTTAACAGAAGAGGACTGGGATAGAACGATTGATATTAATTTGAAAGGCCAATTTCTTTGCGCTAAGCGTGCGGCGGCAGAGATGGCTAAGAATAAGTGGGGGAGAATCATCAATATTTCTTCAATTGCTTCGGGGCAGGTCGGGATAGGGATTGCGGGAGGAGCGCACTATACGGCCTCGAAAGGCGGCATTATAGGAATGTCAGAAACTTTGGCGGTTGAGTGGGCGCCTTTGGGGATAAACGTGAATGTCGTTGCTCCGGGAGCGATTGATACACCGATGGTTCAGGATGCCAATATGTCCAAAGAAGCGATGGAAGCCTTTTTGGCGGGCGTTCCCCTGAAAAGAATCGGCAAACCAGAGGAGGTTTCGGCAATGGTAATCTTCTTAGCTTCGGAGGAGGCGAGTTATGTAACCGGCGCTACTTTTTATGTTGACGGCGGATGGCTCGCGGCTTGAACAGAAGATAGTGTAGAATACGGTGAACCATGTCCCAGTTTTATAATCCCCAGAAGACAAGAAACCTTTTTCAGGCAGATTCTCACGAGCCGTTCAGCCTTAGCCGGAGCGGCATTGATCTTTTTATCGAGTGCCCCAGGTGTTTTTATTTGGAGAAAAAAATGGGAGTCGGCCGTCCGCCCGGGTATCCCTTCAATTTGAACAATGCGGTTGATACGCTTCTCAAAAAGGAATTTGATATTCATAGGGCGAAGGAGACAACTCATCCTTTGATGAAAGCTTACGGGATTGATGCCGTGCCTTTTCAGGATGAGAGACTTGAGGAATGGAGAGATTCGCGAACGAGAGGAATACAGTACTTGCACCAGCCGACCAACATGCTTATAAGAGGTGGTATTGATGATGTCTGGATTAATCCCGAAGGTGAACTGCATATAGTTGATTACAAAGCGACTTCCAAGAACGGAGAGGTGAATCTTGATGCCGAGTGGCAGGATGGCTATAAGAGACAGATGGAGGTTTACCAGTGGCTATTCCGCAAGAACGGATTCAAGGTTTCGAATACCGGCTACTTTGTCTATTGCAACGCCGATACCGATAAGAAGGCTTTTGACGGCAAACTGGAGTTTGACATCAAAGTCATTCCCTACGAAGGAGACGACTCGTGGGTTGAGGACGCGATTCTTCAGGCGCATAAGTGTTTGATGAGGGACGAAATGCCCGCGCCGGGAGATGATTGCGATTATTGCTTATACAGACAATCTGTTAGAAAATTTGAGGGATAAAGGTCGGAAGAGGAAGACTAATATGACTCATAAAACTTATTTCCAAATAACCGGTATCATTTTTGCTCTTATTACCTTACTTCACATTTCAAGAGTTGTTTTGGGTTGGACGGCAGTCATCGGTGACTATGAAGTGCCCATGTGGATAAGCTATGCGGGGGTGGTAGTTGCCGGTTTCTTGGCTTCACAGGCTTTTAGGTTCGGCAAATAGTGGCAATAATCAAGAAAAAAGCTTGGCTGGAACTCTTTGAACAGGTTCTTCGAGGCAAGAAGACTTTTGATTTGAGAATAGCCGATTTCGAAGTCAAGGAAGGCGACACGCTGATTTTAGAAGAGTATGATCCAGAAACTAAGCAATATACAGGGAGAAGTATCGAGAAGAAGGTCGGCTACGTTTTAAAGTTTAAAGCCGATAAGCTGCCTTTTTATTCAGCAGAAACGGTTAAAGAAAAAGGATTGCAGGTAATTTCTCTTTTGTAAACTGATGTTTTCAGTGCGGCAACCAAAGATAATTGGCGATAGTTGGTTTAATTCGCCGGTTGGCGGACTGGCGTTAACGCCGGAGGATTTACTAGGCAAAGTTGTTTTGTACGATTTTTGGACTTATTCCTGTATCAATTGCCAGAGAACACTTCCTTATATAAAGGAGTGGTGGAAGAGATATAAGGATAAAGGATTAATGATTATCGGAATCCATACTCCGGAGTTTGAATTCGAAAAAGATCCGGAAAACGTGAAGGCGGCCATCAAGGACTTGGGGGTGGAGTGGCCGGTAGTTCAGGACAATGATTTTGTAAACTGGAATGATTTTGCCAATCATTATTGGCCGGCCAAGTATTTAGCCGATAAGACGGGCAAAATCGTTTATACGCACTTCGGAGAAGGGGGATATGCCGAAACTGAAAATAAAATTCAGGAGCTTTTGACGGAGGGCGGAGCAAAGCCAATGCCGGAAGTTCGTACAGGCGAACACGCTCACGGCCAGGTCTGCTTTATTCCCACGCCGGAAACTTACTGCGGATACGGAAGAGGATTTTTAAGCAATGAAGGCGGTTATAAAGAGAATGAAGTTTTTGATTATCAGGCGCCGGCCAAAATAAGAGAGGATTCTATTGCCTTGGCTCATAAATTTGTGGCGAGAGGCGAGTATGTGGAATCAGCTGAAAAAGGAGCAACGCTTTTATTGAATTTTCACGCGACCGAAGTTAATTTGGTAATGGCCGCTCCGAACGGTGAAGCCACGACAGTTGTTAGAATGGATGGCAAACCCATCTTATCTGAAATCAGGGGCAGGGATGTGAATGATGCGGGGGAGATTAAGGTTACCAAATCACAACTTTATAATTTGATAAAAGGTGATAAACTGATCGGAGGATTTTTGACTATCGAAGCCAAGGAAGGAATTTTTCAAGCTTACGCTTTTACTTTTTCGGGCTGCGAGGAATAAACATGAAAATAAAGAAATTAGGACATTCGTGTTTAGTGATTGAAGAGGAGGGTTTGAGGATTTTGACTGACCCAGGTAGTTTTACGACTGCTCAAAATGAGTTAAAGAATATAAATTTGATTTTAATTACCCATGAGCACCAAGATCATTTGCATGTGGAATCTTTAAAGAAAGTTTTGGCTAATAATCCAGGTGCACGAGTACTAACTAATAAAGGAGTAGAGAAAATTTTGGATAATGAAGGAATAAAATATGAGCTTTTAGAACAGGGGCAAAGCACTACTGTTAGCGATGTATTAATCGAAGGGTTTGGAGAATGGCATGCAGTGATTTATCCAACCGTTTCACCAGTATCAAATACTGGTTATTTCATCCAAAACAAACTTTTTTATCCAGGTGATGCATTTACCAATCCGGGAAAACCAGTTGATATTTTAGCCTTACCAACTTCTGCCCCCTGGCTTAAGATTTCAGAGGCCATTGATTACGCCAAAGAGATTAAGCCGAAAACCTGCTTTTCGGTCCATGATTTTATTACTTTCGGCGCTATAGATCGGTTTGGTCCACATATCTTAGGTGAGTTGGGAATACAATTTGTTTCTTTGGGAGCGGGCGGTGAAATAGAACTATAGTCATGGTGAAGCAAATTCCACCCAAAGAACTCGAGAAGTGCAAGGAAAAAGCAGCCAAAATACTTGAAACCCTAAAGAAACTCTTGCCAGAAGCCAAGATTGTCCTCCGCTACGGCAATAATTGGGAGCTTCTGGCAGCCGTAGTTTTATCAGCCCAGTGTACCGACAAAAAGGTTAATGAAGTGACGGCCAAACTTTTTAAGAAATACAGGACCCTGAATGATTATGTCAGAGCCAACCTCAAGGAATTTGAACAGGATATCAAACCCACTGGCTTCTACCGGGCCAAAGCCAAGAATATTTTGGCGGCAGCTAGAATAATTAAAGAGAAATTTAGAGGAAGAATGCCGAAGACAATGAAGGGGATGTTAACTATTCCTGGCATAGGGAGAAAAAGCGCGAACGTCATCTTGGGAAACGCCTACGGAGTGGTTGAGGGTATAGCCGTGGATACTCATGTGATACGTTTGTCAAAGCTTCTAGGGTTAACAAATCACACCGATCCGATTAAGATTGAAAAAGATTTAATGCAAATCATTCCCAAGAGAGATTGGTTTAAAATAACATATCTCTTGATCGACTACGGGAGAAAGTATTGTCCGGCCAGGCCCCATAATCATGAAAACTGCCCCTTAGCCGGATTAAATAGAAGTTAATAACTCACTTTGATTGGTATTACCGATTTTGTATAATATAAGGGTATATGGAAGGAAGCTGTATGAATTGCGGCATGCCGACCGACGGTTACAAGTGTGATGTGTGCGGTGCCGAAGCAATGGAGCCCGATACCAATCACCGGTGCGGTTCTCGGCATCTCCTGCCCAAGTGCGGAGGATGCAGTGAGGCAGAGCCAAAATGTAGCTGTCCGCCGGCGTAACCGAAATTCGTATTGCTTTCGCAAAACCGCCCGAAAGGGCGGTTTTGTTTTGCGCTCCACCTTAGTAAAATGTTAGGAGTGAAACATATGGATATCAGGGTTTGCGGTCGGGTGCAGGGAGTTCTTTTCAGACACTCGGCTTTGGGGGTAGCCATAAGAATGGGATTGAAGGGTTTCGTGAGAAATGAACCCGACGGGAGTGTCTATATGGAAGCTGAAGGGGATGAAGGGAGTTTGAACGAGTTATTGAAATGGTGCAATCGGGGACCGCAGTTTGCGGAGGTTACGAAAATAGAAAGCGAATTTAGCGATAACTTGAGAGGTTTTACTGAATTTACGATAGAGTGAAGGAACTATGAAATATGCAGGCTTTTTAATTGTTTTACTGGCTTTTGCCTTGAGTGGTATTATTGTATTGAGGAATAACGGAGAGAAAGAGCCCTCCGTCAGAGATTTGAATGGCAACATGAAAATATCAAGTTTATCATTTCAAGATAACCAAATTATTCCCTCGAAATACACCTGTGACGGGGAGAATATTAATCCGCCGCTTTCCTTTTCCGATATTCCAAAAGAAGCAAAAAGTTTGGTTTTGATAGTGGATGATCCGGACGCTCCAGTTGGTCTTTGGGTTCACTGGCTAGTCTGGAATATTTCTCCCGAAACCAAAGAAGTTGACGAAAGGAGTGTTCCGTCGGGGGCTATCCAAGGAACGACAAGCTTCGGTCGTCCGGGATACGGCGGTCCCTGCCCGCCATCAGGAACTCACAGGTATTTCTTCAAGCTTTACGCACTTGATACCGAATTTAATCTTCCAACATCATCCGATAAGTCAAAGTTAGAGCAGGCGATGGGGGGACACATTATGGCGAAAGCAGAGCTTGTAGGACTTTACAGCCGCAACAAATAACATGGTTAACAAATCCGAGAAGGAAGGAAAAATTTTATATCAATGCGGGGAGTGCGGATTTCATTATGAGGATGAAGAAACGGCTAAGAAATGCGAGACTTGGTGCAGTAAAAATCATAGCTGTAATTTGGACATAATTAAGGATTCTCTGGAGAGCAAGTCGGCTTTCAATAGGTAGATCCGGGGAGTAGGTAGTTATCCACAGGGACTTGACGGTCCCCACCCGTTTGCTATTCTATCTTTGTAGTATTCCACTTTAGCGCTTTAAAGCGATAAGATAGAGAGGGGCAATAAGAATTAAGAGTGAAAATGAATATGACTAAAGCTGTAGAGAAAACTATTGGGACTAGAGAGGTTTACGATCTTTATAAGGCCGTTTTAGAGCTCAAGGGCGTTGACGAGTGCGAGCGGTTCTTCCGCGATCTTTTGACGCTTGAGGAGATCCAGGAAGCGGCCAGACGCTGGCAGGTAGCCAAGATGCTGGCCAAGGGCGTGTCTTTTCTTGAAATTGTGGATCAAACCAAGATGAGCTCCGCAACCATAAGTAGGGTCAATTACTGGCTCCATCATGGAGCGGGCGGATATAAGCTTTTGTTAAAAAGGCTGCGTTTGGCATAAGAGAATAACAAAAGTTTATATCCGCTCGAGAAAGAGTCCCGAATAGAGGGGCTTTTTTCTTGCGGCGGAAGTTCTTTGGAAGGAGGTTGTGATGCGCAACCACAAGTAGGCGCAAAGCGAGCGCGGGGCGTGGTGGAGCATTGCTCCACCACGCCCACTTCATTGAAGAAAATCGCCAAAACTGTATGATAGAAGCAGATAAAATGAAGATCAGATTTAATTCAAGCAATAGAGTAGATACGTTGCCAAAAGACGTGGCGGTGGTTTCGTTAACTCGAGAAAAAGACAGTCAGGTTTTAGTGATGCCCGGCGGCCGGAAGTCGATAGCCGTAGGGATGGGTGAAGCCAAAGATTTTAATCTGAGGAAGCTAATCGTGCTTATTCGTAAGATCATCTCCCTTGCTAAAGCGAACAAAATAAAGAGATTGGCGATAAACTTTTCTGATTTTGATTTTCCCAATTTGAGAGTCAAGGATGGCGAAACGGCGCAATTTTTGGCTGAAAATTTCGAGATGGCTAACTTCGAATTTGTTAAATATAAATCCAAGCCTAAGGAGGGGTGGGATTTTGTTCACGAAGTTTTTGTTTTGGGAAGAGTCTCTGCGGTGACGAAGAAAGGATTTACGAAGGGCGAGCTCATAGGAAGATGGGTTAATGAATGTCGGTCACTGGCTAATACTCCTGGAGGGGAAATGACGCCCAAAATTTTGGCAGGTCGCGCTAAAGAGCTCGCTCACGGAACTGCCGTCAAGGTCAAGGTTTTAGGACTAAAGGAGATTAAAAAATTAAAGATGGGCGGAGTAATAGGAGTTTCTCGGGGATCCGAGGAAGAGCCTAAATTCATTATTCTTGAATACTTAAAGGCAGGTAAAAAGAAACCCATTGTCTTAGTTGGGAAGGGAGTTACTTTTGATACCGGCGGATTAAACGTAAAGCCGGAGGATCATATGTATGAAATGCATATGGACATGTCCGGCGGCGCGGCGGTTATCTGTTCCGCGGTCTTGGCCGCCAAGTTGAAACTGAAGAAGAATATTGTCGGGCTAATCCCGGCAGTTGAAAATATGCCGTCGGGATCGAGTTACCGGCCGGGGGATGTTTTAAGAACAATGTCCGGGAAAACAATCGAGGTTTTGAATACCGATGCCGAAGGGCGGGTTATCTTGTCCGATGCTTTAACTTATGCCAAAAAGTATAAACCTAAGTTAGTTGTTGATATTGCGACTCTAACGGGCGCCTCGATGGTCGCTTTGGGACAGAGAGCCTCGGCGATCTTTACCAAAGATGTTAAGCTTGAGAACTTGTTTAGAGAACTGGGGGAGGAGAGTGGCGATTATGTCTGGCCGCTGCCGTTGTGGGATGAGTATGAAGAAGAAATCAAAGGAACGTTTGGTGACGTCGCCAATTTAGGGAAGACAAAGTACGGTGGGGCTGTGACCGGAGCCATGTTCTTATATCAATTCGCCAAAGATTATCCTTGGGTTCACATAGATATGGCGCCCCGCATGACTTCGGTTGAAGGAGAAAATTTGGCCAAAGGCGCCGCCGGTGCGCCAGTGAGGCTCTTAGTAAAACTTTTTGAAGAGTTTTAAGGCATGAGCCGCCGTATTTTTGTGGCAGTCGGTATCTCAAAGGAATTGCAGGACGAGATACTTTCATGGGAGAAGAAAATTTTAAGTAGCCGGCCCTCCTTCGCGAGAGCTACGGAGGGCAGAGTAAGATGGCTCGAAGGAAAAAATTTACACATCACGCTTGTGCCGCCCTGGTACGAAGAGAATATTGAAAGCGTGATTCGGAAGCTCAATGCAGTTAGAGAAGAATTTCCCGCCCGAGGCGGGCCAGCCGTGGGCTGGGATATGGAATTCAATCACGTTACATACGGTCCTAATGAACGCGAGCCAAGGTTGATTTGGGCGGAAGGGCAAGCCCCCGAGAGACTCATTGATTTCAAGCGCAAACTCACGGCATCCTTAGGTCAAAAAGAAGAAAAGCGTCCTTTTCGCCTGCATCTCACGCTTGCCCGTTTCCGTCCGGAGAGACTTTCTTCGTTTCCGATAAAGGAACTTCAAGAGAGAATTGAGTGGCGCGACAAAGCGAAATCCTTTTTACTTATGGAGTCTCATTTATATAAAACAGGAGCCGACTATGATGTTGTGAAAGAGTTTTCATTGTAAGATTAGACTATGGAGATTAAGGAAATCTTCACCATTTTCCATCTGGTGGGCGTGGTTTTTGGCGCCGGTGGAGCCATTGCCAGTGATTTTATGTTCTTTAAGTCGTTAAAAGATATGAAAATCTCGAAGACCGAAATGGGGTTTCTCACGCTTGGAAGCAAGATGGTTTGGATAGGTCTCATAATCATCATTGTTTCCGGCGGTTTGATTTTTAATATGGACCCGGATCATTACATTGATTCATCGAAATTCTTAGCTAAAATGACAATTGTTGGAGTAATTCTTTTAAACGGCATTCTTTTGCACCTGAAGCTTATTCCTCATTTAAAGAAACATCTGGGTAAGCATTTGCCTTATTCTCCAGAATTCACAAAAAACCAGCCGGTTTTATTTGCGAGCGGCGCCGTTTCAATCACTTCTTGGATCGGCGCACTTGTTTTGGGAAGTTTGCATAAAGTGCCATTTTCATACTCACAGATTATGGTTATCTATTTGGGCATAGTGACCGCGGCAATCCTTTTTAGTGTTTTTGTGATGGGCGCGAAGTTTAAGAAAAACCATGAGTAGTTTCGAAGAAAGAGTTAGGGAAGTCGTAAGGCGAATTCCCAAAGGAAAAGTTTTAACCTACAAGGAAGTGGCACGTCTCGCCGGCAGCCCGCGGGCTTATCGGGCGGTAGGAAATATTATGAATAAGAATCGCGACCCCAAAGTTCCTTGTCATCGCGTCATTCGCTCCGACGGCAGCTTGGGTGGTTATGCCGGCGGAGCAAGACTCAAAGAAAAAATTTTGCGCCATGAAGGTTTCACTAGTTTAGTTCGACGACATAAGCGCTCTCTGGAGTCTTGAAAGTGCTTAGTTTCTCCGGGGTTAAGTAATAAAAGTTCTTTTCTTTTTGATTTTCTTCCCTAAAGGTGTCGGTTAAGAACATGACGGTTTGCGCGGGCATCGGGATCCCCCGGACTATGACTCCGCCGGCGGTTACTATTATCACTTTTGGGGTTTCTTTGGGAAGAGAATTAAGTTTCTCCGCGATTTTCACATAGTTTTCGTTGTAGGCGCCGGCAGTCTCGGGATTTTTTGCCCACAGGATAAAGTAAGTATTGTAAGCTTCGAATGCGAGAAGTGTGAGAAAAAGTAACGCCATGATTCGAAATTGTTTTTTTAAGATGGGCATTTTTGACTTTAGATATTGGTAAAGCCAGACTCCTCCCAATCCGGCGATAATGAAAACAGGCGGGGCAAGGAGAATTGCGCGCAAGGCATGCGGGAGACCTTCGTTCGAGATTATAACTGGCAGAGAAGCGGCCGCAAACCAGAGCGTGAGAACAAGAAATTTGAAATCCAATTTTCTAATCTGGTTGATAAGCAAAGCAACGCCCGCGAGGAACATAATGCCTACCGGCCAAAAGAGCTCCGGCCGTCCCGAGAAATTGTGACGCCAGTTGTAATCTCCGATAAAATTAAACATCCCTAAGGTTTTTAGAGTATTGCCGATTAAGTCCGGTATCGGAGTTTGAGAGCTAAAGACTGAAATTTGCGAGGTTCTTCCCAGGAAATCCTGAGGGTGGCCGAAGAGGTAAATCCCGAGGGGCAGGAAGACGATTAAAGCTGCCAAGGAGAAATATTTGGTGATTTTCCAAAATTCCTCATGCCAACCTTCCGCTTTAGCTTTTCTAAAGTAATGCCACAGAATGAACAAGATTAAAATAGGCGTTGCCCGGTAGGCGATGTAGGAGTGGAATCCCAATCCGTAAACTATTCCCGAGAGGAGGGCCGGCTTTACGGGTGCTAACTTCTCTTGAGCAGCTTTTCTGAAAGTCCAAAAAAGAAAATATAGCGCCCAAGTGAGAAAGAAAGGCGCCATGATGGCCCGGAAACCGATGCGCGAGAAAATTATGTCCCAAAAGGAAGTGGCCAGAAGAAAGGCGCCCAAAAGCGCGATCTCTTCTCTTAACTTTGATTCGCGGAAAAGTTCTTTAGTTAAGAAATACAGGCCGAGTACCGTGAATATCCCCAATAAGGCCCCGGGGAGTCTTAATGCCCAAGGGACATTTCCAAAGAGAGCAATCGGTATTGCCTGGAGATTGATGAACAAGCCTTCGCGGCCGTTATTTTCGGGGTAAAAAACTTTAAATTCCCCTGTTCGCAGAGCTTCAATCGCATTGTTGCCGTTCATCGCTTGATCGGGATAAAGGCCCGGAGGAACGCTATCCAGATTGGCGAGCCGTAAGAAGGAAGCTATAATGATTATAACTACCAGCCAGTAAAAATTTTTCATTCAATCCATTCGGCAGGCTCAGGATTGACCCTGAGTCATATCGAAGGGTCAATATAATTTTACAATGACAGAAATCTTTACGCCAACTATCATAGTTTCGTTCCTGGCGATTATGTTGCTCGCGACTTGGAATATGGCTGTGGGCATAATGGCAGTGAAGAATAGCCTTAAGGAGCAAAAGAGATTCAAGCTTTTGAAGTTGGGCTCCGGTAAATTTCTCCTTGATTTAAACGAAATTATAAAAAACCTGGAGCCGCCCTTTGCTTTTGAGATAGCCATTAAGCATCTGGGTAGAGATATAGGTTACTATTTGGCGGTTCCGGCGGGCAAAATGAAAGGCTTAAATTTAAAAGACGCCAAGGCCGCTCATGATTACAACATTTTTCACCAAGGCGGCAGCCACACGGGAGTTTTTCTTAAAGGAATTCTGTCACTTAAGGATTTAAACCTGGCCAACATAGATTTTTCTCGCATCAATGAAATTGGCGAAGGGGCGGTAGTACAACTGCTTTTCAAAGAAAAAGGAAAAGCCAATTTCAGAATATTGGTTTCCGCCCCTACTCCTTACCGGGTGCAGGAAATACTTTTTGCCATGAAGCCGGCATTTTCGGATTTTAAAATGGTTGAATCTAAGGACAAAGATTTTGTAAGACGTGTTACCTATCGGGAGTTTGATGATAGAGAACTTATAGAATGGAGGAGTATCTGAAAGAACTTCAGTCGGTTGTTTCCGGCGAAGTTTTGGGAGATGAGGCCACACTTCGTCACTACTCCGTGGACGGCAGTGTTTTTACCATAAAACCGTGGGCGGTTGTACTCCCTAAGTCTAGTGAGGACATAGTAAGCTTGGTAAAATGGGTTGTGAAGAAGAGAGAGGAGACCGACGACCCGCGGTTTTCCATAACTTGCCGCGGGAAGGGGACAGATCAAGCCGGAGGTCCCTTAAATCAAGGCATTATTTTGAGATTTCCGAAGTATCTCGACAAGATTTTGGAAGTGGGCCCCGACTTTGTGCGCGTGGAGCCGGGAGTTCTCTGGGGCGATCTAAATAGAAAACTTGAAAGTGACCAGGGAAGATTCCTTCCACCCTATCCAGCCTCAGCCAATTTCGCTTCCTTGGGCGGCGGAGTCGCCAATAATGGCGGGGGAGAAAAGACCGTTAAGTATGGTTCAATACGTGATTATGTTTTGTCGCTGAAAATGATTTTGGCGGACGGCGAGGAAGTAGAGTTTAAAAAACTAAGCGAGGAAGAGATAGCTGAAAAGCAGGCCCGAGGAAGTCTGGAAGGCGAGATTTATAGAAAAATGTCAGATTTGCTCGTCGGTAAGCATAATCTGATTCAGAATTCCCGGCTTGATGTAACCAAGAGCTCAACCGGGTACTGGCTTTACGACCTGCTCCAGGACGGAGGCTTAGATCTATCAAGGTTAATGTCGGGCAGTCAGGGAACTTTGGGAATTATTACCGAGATAACTTTGAGAACTATTCCCAAACCGAAGTTTACGGGACTTCTACTCGCGTCGTTCGATGCTTTAGAGAAAGCCGGGGAAGCCGTCCCGCTGGTTTTAGAGAAACATCCGAGCGCCTTCGAAATGGTTGATAGATTTTTAGTTGAAATGATGCAGAGAGAAAGCCCTGCGCTCGTTCATGTCTTAATGGCAGGAAGGAGCAAGGCGCCCTGGCTCACACTTTTTATAGAGTTCGATGGCAATGATTTGGATTTTATAAAACAAGAGATAAGTGAAACCAGAAATTTGATAAAAGATTTATCTTCTGATTTGCGCGAGGCTTACGACGAGAAGGAGCAAGGAGAGTTGTGGCAGGCGAGGAGAATGGCGGCCGTTGTTGCCGAGGAAGCTAAGGGCGTAAAAAAAGCGTTGCCTTTCATTGAAGACGTGGCAGTGCATCCGAAGCATCTGGCGAAGTATCTCAATTCACTCTACGGAATTATGGAAAAGCATGAGCTGCAATTTTCCATTTGGGGGCATGCCGGGGACGGCAATGTGCATATGCAGCCCTTCTTAGATTTGGGTGACGAACGGGACGTCGAAAAACTTTTCCTGGTCGCACGAGAAGTTTACGACTTAGTTATTAAACTCCGAGGAACGCTCTCGGCTGAACATAACGATGGCTTGATGCGTTTGCCGTATTTGGAAGATGAGTTTGGTCCTGATATGATGAGTGTTTTCGGGAGCGTGAAGTCGGCTTTTGACTCCCGGGACATATTTAATCCAGGGAAGAAGACCAGAGGAAGCGTGGATTCTCTAAAGAAACTACTTAGAAAGGATTACGTTATTGATATTGGCAAGTAGCGGCTTTAGAATGAGAGTGGAGCGGTAGGACGAGCACTCACTTAACAACAAATTAGGAGGACACCCTTACCGCTCCTTTAAAGGAAGCAAAGTTATCCACAGTTGTTTTAAAATCCATTTGTTCTAAAATAAGAATAGGATTTAAAAGAAATTAACGGGATTGACTGGTCGACAGTCCCAGTTAGATTTGGAAAAAGCATATATAAATGGCAAGAAAAAAAGCAAAGAAGGGAGGGAAGAAAAAGAGATAATATCTTCTTCTCGTGAAATCCCGCTCGTTTGAAAAAACGGGCGGGATTTTTTATCATTGAGTGTGCCTATAGAAGAACATGAAGATAAATATCAAAGCTACTGATCTGGAACTAACGGCGCCCCTTAAGGAATACATCGAAGAAAAGATCGGCGGACTTAACAAGTTCCTTTCCCGTCTCGAGGATGAGAAAGAGTCCGATTTCACGGCCTGGGTGGAGGTGGCGAGAACGACCCGCCATCACCACAAAGGCGACGTTTATCGCGCCGAATGCGACCTGAAACTGCCCGGGAAAATGCTCCGGGCCGAGGATGAAAATTTTGACGTCAGGGTCGCCATAGACGCCGTAAGAGACAAGCTTCAGAAAGAGGTGAACAAGTATAATCGGTACAAAGGAAATTAAGGAATGGTTTTTTTTAACTTTGGCAGGGGTAATCCGCCGGGCGAGATCGCGGCAGTGAATTCCTTGGAAGAAAAAATAAAGGGATTGAGCGACGAAGGCCTTAAGGAAGAGAGTTTGGGATTAAAGAAAAGAGCCGAAGAGGGAGAGAACCTGGACGACCTTTTGCCCATGGCTTTTGCACTGGTTAGGGAAGCCGGGAGGCGTACTTTGAGGCAAAGGCATTTTGACGTCCAGCTTTGGGGCGGCCTGGTTCTTCACCGCGGAGCGATTGCTGAAATGTTAACGGGTGAAGGAAAAACTTTGGCCGCGACTTCTCCGGCTTACCTGAATGCCCTCTCGGGGCGAGGAGTTCATATTATTACGGTGAACGATTACCTGGCCAAACGCGATACCGTCTGGATGGGACAAATCTACAGCTTTTTAGGTCTTCAGGTCGCTTGTTTGGTTCACGAAGGCGCCTACATCTATGATCCTGAATGGCATATATCTAAGGAAGGGAAAGCTCTGGCTGACAAGGAAAGAGATACGACCGGCAGTTTCTTGGTTCAAGAAGAGTTCCTTCGCCCAGCGTCACGTCGTGAAGCCTATCTCGCTCACATCACCTACGGGACCAATCACGAGTTCGGCTTTGATTATCTAAGAGATAACTTGGCTCCCAGCCTTCAAAATCAAGTCCAGCGCGGCCATAATTTCGCCATTATCGACGAGGTTGACTCCATTTTGATTGATGAAGCGCGAACTCCGCTTATAATTTCTTATCCGGACACGCAGTCTTCGGATTATTACCGTGTTTTTGCCAGAGCCGCGGGATATTTGAAGGCCGGCGAGGACTACGCGCTTGATGAGAAACTTAAGACGGTTGAAATAACCGAGCCGGGGATAAACAAGGTTGAGCGGCAGACGGGAATCAGGGATTTATACGCCCTGGAGAACCTGCAGCTGGTCCATTACCTTGAGGCCAGTTTGAAGGCCAAGGCTCTTTTCCAAAGAGACAAGGATTATGTTGTGCGTGACGGTCAAGTTGTCATAGTTGATCAGTTTACCGGTCGTTTGCTTTTCGGGCGCCGGTACTCGGCCGGACTTCATCAGGCGATCGAGGCCAAGGAAGGAGTGAGAATCCAAGAGGAAACCAAAACCCTTGCCCAGATTACCATCCAGAATTATTTCAGACTGTATAGGAAGCTCTCCGGAATGACGGGAACGGCCCAGACTTCGGCCGAGGAATTCCACAAGGTTTACAAGCTGGAAGTGGAAAGCATTCCGCCGAACCGCCCGCTCGTGAGGGAAGGTTTACCCGATTTGGTCTATAAGAATCTTAAAGCCAAGTATCGGGCGATTGCGGAGGAGATTGAAAGAAGACATGCCTTGGGGCAGCCGATTTTGGTCGGCACGGTTTCGATTGAAAAGAACGAAGCTTTGGGGAAACTCTTTAAAGAGGCGGGAATTCCTTTTGAGATATTGAATGCCAAAAATAACGAGCGGGAAGGCGCAATCATCGCGCAGGCCGGAAGAATGGGGGCGGTGACCTTGGCGACCAACATGGCCGGCCGCGGCGTGGACATTATTCTCGGTGGTAACCCACCGAGCTCTGAGGAAACTCGAAGGGTTAAGGAGTTAGGAGGCCTCCACGTTATAGGAACCGAAAGGCACGAGGCGCGAAGGATCGACAATCAGCTTCGCGGCAGGGCCGGCAGACAGGGAGATCCGGGATCGTCTCAGTTCTTTTTGTCTCTGGAAGATGATCTGATGAGGATCTTCGGCGGAGACAGGATCAAAGGACTCATGGAAAAATTTGATTTGCCCGATGACGTGCCAATCGAGAGCGGAATCGTGAGCAACGCCATTAAGCAGGCGCAAAGCAAGGTTGAGGGAATCAATTTTGACGCTCGCCATCATTTGCTCGAGTATGACGACGTTTTAAATAAGCAGAGACTTAATTTTTACGGCAAGCGTCATCGGATTTTGACCGCTTTAAGCGAGGACGATTTGAGGGAAATAGTGAGAGACGCCGTTAATAACTATTTAAACCGTTTGGAAGAAGTGAATATCGGCACTGAGGAGCTGGTGAACGCGGTTAAGACCGTCGGTTTGGTGAAACCCGACTCGGATGAGATTAAACCCTCCGACGACTGGGATAGGGCTTTCATAAGGGCGAAAGACCTGGCGGAGGAGAGAATCGCGAACTATAAGAGCTTTAGCGGGGTTAAGGGCCAGATTCTATCGGTTTTGGACTTCCTGTGGATGAACCACCTTGAGAACATCGAGGCCTTATCCGAGTCAGTGCGGATTAGAGCTTATGGCCAGCACGATCCGCTGGTTGAGTACCGTAGGGACAGTTACGAGCTTTTCAAGGAAATGGGAGCCAATTTTGAGGGTTGGGTTTTCAATAATATATTTAAGTTGGAGTCGGTTTCGGAAGGCGGCGGAGGAGCTCCGGCCGAAAAGTCGGAGTTGCCGCTCCGAGATCCCGGCAAGAAAGTCGGCCGGAACGACCCCTGCCCTTGTGGTAGCGGCAAGAAATATAAAAGGTGTCATGGGGCGTAGGAATTATATGAAATATTTCTTCGGCGGTGTGAATGGGTCTGGAAAAACTACATTGCTTCTGAAGATTAAGGAAGCCCGGCCTGAGTTCGAAATCATAAAGGGCAGCCGAGCGTTCATGACCCTTCTTGGAATTAGAGGAAGTTATGAAACGCTCCGTCGTCTTCCCCATGAATATAAATTGGGCAGACTAAGCGAAATGATGGAAACCATACTGAAGAGGCACGAAAATATGATCACCGATGGGCATTACTTGAATTTAGTACGAGGAAAGACCACTTCGGTTACGGGTGATTGGGTTAAAAGATTCGACGCCCTACTTCTATTAAAGGTTTCTCCTGAAACCGCATTACAAAGAATAAGTAAGGAATTGAGAGATAGGGCACTTTTCCCAGAGGGGATGAGCAAAGAACAGGAGTACAAAATGTATGGTCAGTATATTATGGAATATGAGAAGGAATTTCAGAAACTTACTGACAAATGGCATCTTCCGGCTAAGATCCTTGATGGAGAAAAGAGCGTTGATGAAATAGTCAGAGAATTTATAGCTTTTGATAAATCTCTGCGTCAGCAAGAATAAGATCAAAAGGTGTCATGGGAAATAAGAAACTGGAAACCTTATATAAGAAAGTAGATGGCTGCAAATTTTGCAAAACGACTAGGAATAAATTACAGCATATTCACGGATTCGGAGCTATAAATCCTCGATTGATGCTCATCCTGATTAATCCGACCTATAGAAATTTGAGTTCGCGGCCAGGCTATAAGGGAATAAGATTCCCATTCATAGGTGTGAGACAATTTTGGAGGGTTTTAGCAGATGGGGGATTGATAAATAAAAAAGTGGCGTATGGTTTGCCGAAAAGATCGGATTGGGATACTGACCATACTAGGCAAATCCAGAAGGAACTTATTAAAAATAAATTTTTTCTAACCAACATTGTGAAATGCTGCTATAGCCACGGTAAATATCCAAGCAGGGAAGTGATTCATGACCAATTAAACATCTTGAAGGAAGAAGTCAGGCTCGTAAATCCGAAATACATCGTTGCCTTTGGAGCATTGGTATTTAAGACACTTACCGGTAAGAATATAAAGATGTCTGATTATTTGAGAAATTTTTCTGTAACCAGAATAGTATCCGAGAAAATTTCAGGATTAGATGTGCCAGTTATACTCTGTTACTTCCCCATTGGTAGAGGCAATCCACGAGAATCGGCAAAAATTTTAAGAGAATTCCTGCGAGTATAGAAATAGTTAAGGCTTTGCCATGGTCGTTAAGGCAATGCGCAATCCTGAACTTGCCCGCCCTGAGCGAGGCCGGAGGGCCGAAGCATAAAGTGTCATTACCCAAATTAATAAAATGATCTCATTCGTATATTTTGATTTAGGCGGAGTTGTAGAACTGGACTTTAGTGGTACCGATAAATGGGCTGAGTTGAAACAGGAGCTTGGCATCACAGCCGAAAACGACGAGGAGTTTAAAAATTTTTGGAAGCAATACGAGGACGAAGTATGCGTAGGCCGAGATGTTGATACCTTACTTCCGCTGTTTAAAGAAAAATTCGGTACAAAACTTCCTGACGGATACTCATTGCTTCTGGACGGTTTTGTCAACCGTTTCGAAATAAACAAATCCATTTGGCCGGTCATTGACGAGATCCGCCGGCACTGTCGGGTTGGTCTTTTGACTGACATGTACCCTGGAATGTTTGCAGCCATTAAAAAACGTGGGCTTCTGCCAGAAATTGCCTGGGATGTGATTATTGATTCCAGCATTGAAGGTGTCCGAAAACCCAACCCGCGCATTTTTCAGTTGGCAGAAGAAAAGGCGGGAGTAAAAGGACGCGACATTTTATTTGTTGAAAATAGTCTTGGCAATGTAAAAACCGCCCAAGATTTTGGGTGGCAAACATTTTTGTATGACTCGGCCAATCCTGATATATCAAGTCGTAATCTTTCCATTTTTTTCCGCGGTACCCTAATTAACTAACATTTCGAGCATTGCCATGGTCGTTAAGGCATCGTATTATCTTAGATGAGTCGCAAGGGACATAAGTGTAATGGTAAATAATAAATATTTACACGAAGTAGTTATTACTGCGATTATTGTCAAAGACGGTAAGTATCTCATTATCAAACGTTCGCCAAAAAAGAAAAGATTTCCAGGAATGTGGACCGTACCAGGAGGCAGACTTGATACCAGCGACTACGTTAATTTAGAAAAAGATACCAAAGAGTATTGGTATAATGTGTTGGAGAAAACTTTAAGAAGGGAAGTTAAAGAAGAGGTTGGCATAGAGATTGACAACATTGAATATGTGACCAGCTTAGCTACGATTCACCAGGACGGCGTTCCATCTCTGGTCATTTCTTGTTTGGCCGATTATGTTTCTCATGATGTCGTCCTTCAAAAAGAAGAATCAGACGACTTTGCCTGGGTTAACTTGGAAGAGGCCAAAAGCTATGACTTGATTGATGGTATTTCCGATGAATTAGTATTAGCAGACAATAAAAGGAAAGGAATCAATCAAGAATGGCAAAGGCATGACTAAGAAGACTTTACTAAAATCAATTCGGCGAATTCTACTAAATTCTGTCAGCAGTAGTTATGTCGGAGGTGGTAAAGAAGTAAAACCAGAACGAAAAGATTTTCATGAGTTAGAATATAGGGAAGGAGACTTTTATTATAGAGATAGCTACACCGGACACATTAAATCCCGCGGAATGGAACTTATCCGCTATAAAGGAAAGCCGGTATGGTCAGCATTATACGGCGGGGGAATGATTGAGGGTAAAGAAGATTTGACTAATGAAACCTTCAAGTTCCTTAAAAAGGCAATGTCAACGGATGAGCGAAATTTTCAATTTTTTAGAGGCCCTCATAATTTAAAAGATGGAGACTGGGAATATAAATATGACCAAGAAGGGGATGTAGAAGAATTCTCAGGTTACGAAGAAATTTATTATAAAAATGAATTAGTTTTTTTTCATAGAGTAATTGGAGGATTGGTTATAGATAAGAAATGAGAGATTCGGCTAAATTTTGGGATAAAGAATATTCAAGGGGCCCTGCCTTTCAGGATCTCGTTTCTGATAAACCGAGTGTAGCAGTCCCCAAATTTGTTGGATATTTAAAAGCAAGAGGAATTCCACTTGAGGGTAAACTTATTGATATCGGTTGCGGCGTAGGACGTAATGCTAGTTGGCTTGCTAAGCAAGGGTTCGATGTTACTGGAATAGATGTGTCCGAAGTTGCAATTAATAAAGCTAAGGATAGATCTCCTGATGTAAATTACGCAGTGTGTGATGTTTCCAACGGACTGCCGTTTCCAGATGAATCTTTTGACTACGTTATAGATATACTAACATCTCAGCTTCTTACCAAGGAGGATTTTTATAGATATGTAAAGGAGGTTATGCGCGTTTTGAAGAATAGTGGAAGATTCCTTTTGTGTACCCTTGATCGTAGTGTGGATGAAGAAGCCAAGGGATTAATAGATAAACATCCTGGTCCGGAAGAGAATACTTATGTGATTCCAGAAGTCGGTCTTATGGAGAGGACGTTTACCATTGAAGAAATAGCAAAACTTTGGTTCCCATTGAAGATAGAATCGGCAGAGTTGTTGTATGCGCCCAGTAAATTCGAGGGTAAAATTTATGAGAGATATTTTTGGTGTGTTGTTCTAAATAAAAATCCCGAGATAGCATCAGTCAATGAAGGGGCCAATAAGATTTAAATTAAGGAGGATTGTTAAAATAAAACCAACAGCTCCCTTTGCTTTTGACTCGACTTTCCATAAACCAGATCATTTCACTTCTGGAGATAATTTGTGGCAGCCCGGGATTCGCTGGCAGACCTGGAATTGGCAAGGAGTGCCATTAGGTTTGAAGTTTATAAACAAGGGAACAGTTAGTAAGCCCTTGATTGAAGTCAGAATTTACTGTCAGAAAAAGTTATCTAAAAGCTTTATTGATTCTTTAATTGAAGAAGTTAAATATCTCTATAACTTAGAGTTGGACTTAAAGGATTTTTATAAAAGCTTTAAGAATGATAGGTTGCTGGGGCCGGTCATCAAAAAATGGAGGGGAATGAGGCCGGGTCATCCCAGCTCGCTCTATGAATATCTGATTATCGGGATGGTTCTCCAGAACGCCTCCGTTAGAAGATCCGTACAGATGTTTAAGGCTCTTATGGAAAACTTCGGAACCCTTGTTGAATTCGATGGACAAAAGCTTTGGTGTTTTTGGGCACCCGGGAGGCTAGCTAGAGTCTCCGAAGCTAAATTAAGGAGTTTGAAAGTTGGGTATAGAGCCAAGCGTATTAAGAAAGTAGATGAGCAATTTGCCAAAAAGTTAATTGATGAAGCTGATTTAAGGAGTAAAGATAGGGAAACCCAAATGGAGGAACTCTTAAAACTCTATGGTGTTGGTCCGGCCACTGTTTGGTATTTACTCTTCGATATTTTTCACCATTGGGATTTCTTTAATCACATTTCACCGTGGGAGCAGAAGATATATTCCAAGCTTTTCTTCGGAAGAGATCCGCAAAAACCTGTATCAGTAAAGAAGCTTCTAAAATATCTGGAAAGATACGGAAAATATAAGCACTTGGCCGTTCATTATATCTGGGAAGATCTTTTCTGGCGAAGAAAAAATGAGCATATCCCTTGGTTGGAAAAAGAGATAAGATTATAAGGTGAAGAAATTTTATACTCTTTGCTTAATTTATAAACCTCCACAAATTCTTTTAGGTATGAAAAAGAGAGGGTGGGGCGACAAAAAGTGGAATGGCTTTGGCGGCAAGATTAAGGATGGAGAAGGAATAGAAGAAGCTGCTAAAAGAGAGGTTTATGAGGAAATTGGTATTCGAACCAAGGGCCTAGAACCAGTTGGTATTTTAGAGTTTACAGTTGAAGGAAACTCCGATATTGACGAAGTCCATTTGTTTAAAGTTTTAGATTTCGAGGGTGAACCTGTAGAGACCGAGGAAATGAAGCCGCAATGGTTTAACATTAATGAGATTCCTTTTTCTGAAATGTGGCCGGATGATCAATATTGGATACCGCTATTTTTAGAAAATAAGAAGTTCAGGGGGAGATTTGTTTTTGACAAATCTTTTAGTCTTTTGGATAAAGCTTTAGAAGTGGTAGATAAAATATGACTCGCAACCAAGCTTACAAAATTCTTACAAACTTTGTTATCATTAACTTATGAGCGAAAAGGAGCCAAATATTCAAACTGCTCAAATAAGAAATTACAATTTAGAAACAGACTTCCCAGCTGTTAAACAAAATCTTCAAGAGGGAAATCTCTTTTGGGAAGAATGGGATGGAGAGGAGAGACTTCGAAAAAGATCTCAAGAAAAACCAGATAGCATTGTTGTTGCAGTCGTTGATGACCAAGTAGTTGGAAATGTTTTTCTAGTAGATGATATCTACCCCTATGTCTTCCGCTTAGCTGTGAGAAAAGAATTCAGAAGAAAAGGGATAGGGCAACAGCTAATGGAAGAGGCAATGAAAAGACTAAAAGATCATGGACACGATGAAATTGCTATATTTGTAGAGGATAATAATGAAGAACTGAAGGATTGGTATAAGAAACTTGGGTTTACTACAGAAGGCGCTTATAGAAGCATGTGGAGAAAAATTGATGAATAGAGACCAAGCTTATAAAATCCTTACCGATTTAGTTAAAAACCAGAATCTGGTGAAGCATCATTTGGCGACTGAAGCTGTAATGAAAGCTCTGGCTCACCATTTTAAGGAAGATGAAAATAAATGGGGACTTGTTGGTTTGCTTCACGATGCTGATTACGAACTAACCAAAGATAATCCGGAAAGACACACGCTTGAATTGGAAGAACGAATTGGTAAAGAGCTTGAACCGGAGGTGATGCGGGCTATCAAAAGCCACAATAAAGAATATTCTGGCGTTGAACCGCAGTCCAAGATGGAATGGGGGATTTATACTTGCGATGAGTTAACAGGGCTCATAGTTGCTGCAGCTCTTATTCATCCAGATAAAAAGCTAAATTCGATTGATACCGACTTTATTTTGCGCAGGTTTGACGAGCCAGCTTTCGCAAGAAATGTTAATAGGGCGCAAATTACCCTTTGCGAGGAAAAATTAGGCATCACCTTAAAGGAATTCGTGGAGATGGCCTTAAAAGCTATGCAGGAGATTGCTCCCGAACTTGGATTATAGGCTGAATCGAGTCAATTATTTGTCTTAAACCCTTCTCAAAAATCTCTTTAGAGAAAACCTTCGATGTTTTGGCCACTTTCCGTTTGTCGAAGGGTATTTTTTCGAATTTTTTAATGGCCTGGATGAGCGATTCGCGGTTTTGTTCATTAAAGAGAATGCCATTCATTTCATCTTTTACTATTTCTAAAGCCCCACCTTCTGCATAAGCGATGACCGGCGTGCCGCAGGCGATAGACTCTGCGGCGACCAGTCCAAAGTCTTCTGCTTGAGGGAATATAACGGCTTTGGCTCCGCAAATAAGTTTTCTTAATTCGTCTTCACCGTGGAATCTGTTTATAAATTCTATGTTCGGAGACTTGATAAGTTTTTGGATATTTTTCTCTTCGGGACCAACGCCGGCGATTTTTAGCGGCAACCCCAGATCGTTAAAAACTTTGACAATCAAATCGAATCTTTTGAAGTGAACGATTCTTCCGAAGGCCAAGTAATAATTTTTAGCCTTTATGGATTTATCCGGATAGAAAGTTTTTGAGTCAACCGGCGGGTAGAGCAGGGTGGACTCACGGCCGTAAAATTTCCTTATCTTTTTAGCCGTGTGGGCGGAATTGGTAAGCAGCAGATCCGGCCTCTCGGAGGTTTTCTTATCCCATCCCCGCAAATAATTAACGATTGGGGAAGCCAATTTAATAAAGAGCTTAGGGAAGAGAGTGTGGAGAAAGAATTCCGGCTCCCAAGCATAGCGGAGGGGAGTGTGAATGTAGGAAATATGGAACCCCCGGGCGTACTTCACGCCTTTGGCGAATCCGTAAGAATCAGAAATAATCAAATCGTAATTGTCTCCCAAATCCATGGTTTCGGCGGCTTTGGCGAAGAGAGGAATGAAGAGGCGGTGCCTTTTTCTTATGAAGGGCTTGTCCAAAAAACTGGTTTTTATTTCCTTGCCCGAGAATTTATTACTCACGCCCTCTTTATCGTAGAAGAGGGTGTAGATAGGCGCTTCCGGGAAAAGCTCTGTCAAAGTTTCCAAAACTCTTTCCGCTCCACCGAACTGATTCAAATAATCGTGAACTAAAGCGACTTTCATACTATAATAATTCTATCGTGAATTATCCTTTTTGGAAACGTGTGGAGGACGTTTTGGGGGCCACCCTTGGCCTCCTAATTTTACTTCCTTTTCTGCCCTTGATTGCGGTTGCCATAAAGATTGAGAGTTCGGGGCCGGTTTTCGCAAGGTTGGACCGAATTAGCGACGGCAAAATCATTAAAGTTTATAAGTTCCGGTCAATGATAGAGGGGGCGCCCCGGATGAAGGAAAAACTTCAGCATTTGAACGAACGGACCGACGGCCCGTTCTTTAAGATTAGTAAGGACCCGAGGCTCACAACCACGGGGCGATTCCTAAGGAAGTTTCGAATAGACGAATTCCCTCAACTCTTGAACGTTTTAAGGGGCGAGCTGGCCTTGGTTGGCCCCAGGCCCCATGAACCGCAAGAGGTTCAAGGATACCCCCCCGAATACCAGGATTTGACGAAGTCTCGCGCGGGAGTAACCGGTCTCTCACAAGTAAGCGGCGCATCAAGTCTGCCGTTCTCCAAAGAATTGGAGCTTGACGAATTTTATTTGAAGCATGTCTCAATTTGGCTTGATATCAAAATAATCCTTAAGACCTTCGAAATTTTGCTTTCGGATCCGTCAGCCGTATGATTTCAGCACATGGGCAATAAAAAATTTTCCAAAAAGAATATTGACCCGAGTTTGATTGACATCCGGCATCCCAAGAAAAAGATTTCTCAAGACAGATTTCCGAACTTGAATATCGGTCAGGGAAAACTCTCCCGATTTTTCGAAAGGACGTTCTTGATATCATTTATCGTTCTCGTTATCGGCGGGATATTTTTAAGCTTTCAGATTGTAAATTTGAAAAGAGACGTTGAGCGGTCTCTCACCGGTATTTTCAGTAATTTTAGGGAAATCTCGGAACAACTTTCCAATTTAGAGACCAAAAACGTTTCCGATTCGCTTACGACCGTCAGCTCCCAAGTTGAAAGTTTGGACGGCAGATTTCAATTGTTGAAGATTATTCCAATTTTAAAAGAGATTCCGGAAGCGTTCGATAAACTTGAGGAGCTTACCCGGGTTATGACGGCGATTAACGCCGACGCCGCTAATCTCGAGGAGAACGGGCTCAAAATGGTTTTTGGCGAAGAAGGCGATCTCCCTCACACATTGAAAGACATTAAAAAGAACCTCGATTCACTTGATACAATCGGCACGGACTTAAGAAACAAGGCATCGAGATTCGGAGCCTTGCCGGCCGATTTTGACGCCAATTATTTAAGTCTCACAACGGAGCTCTCCAGATTTCGTGACGGTATCACCTCGCTTGTGAGCCTTGTCGAGGGTCCCGAAGAAAAACATCTGCTTGTCGCTTTTGAAAACCCCTCGGAAATGCGGCCGGCCGGAGGATTCGTAGGGAGCTATGCCGACGTGATTTTTGCGGGCGGGAAGGTGAAGAAAATCGACGTGAACGACATTTACTATCCGGACAGATTCCTGAAAGTAAAAGTTGTGCCGCCTCTAGAGCTCCAAGCGGTAACAACCGACTGGGGAGCGAGGGACGCCAATTGGTTTTTTGATTTTCCGGTTTCAGCCGGGAAGATGATGCAATTTTTAGAAAGCTCCCCGGTTTACGGCAACGCCAATATCAAGTTTGTGGGGACCATAGCTTTGAATATCAGGGTGGTTGAGGATTTGCTCCGGATAACGGGCCCGATCGAGGTCAAGCAATACAAGCTTATTTTGGATGACTCGAATTTCTTGAAACAGGTTCAGTCTGAAGTGGAAGCCGGCCGGGATAAAAAGCCAGGGGCTAATCCCAAGAAAATCCTTAGTGTTATTGCTCCCATTTTAGTTGAACGCCTGAAAGACTTGAACGATGATGATACAAAAAAGCTCCTGCAAGATTTGAGTTATCGCTTGAATAACAAGGATATCAAGGTTTTCTTCCGAGACGAGAATTTGGAGAAGTTTTCCCGCCAATATGGCGCCTCTGGCGAAGTAATGTCTTTGCCAGCCCGTTTTAGCGGCGATTATCTGGCGGTGGTTAACGCCAACGTCTCCGGCGGCAAGAGCGATGCCTTCATGAAACAGAATATTTCCCTGAATTCCAGCATTGAAGGCGACGGTACGGTTGTCAATGACTTGACTGTGAGGCGCGCCCATCAGGGACAAAGAGAAAAGGAGAGCTGGTATCGGGCCGTGAACCGGAATTTCTTGAAAGTTTTTACCCATCCGGATTCTCGTCTCGGTTTTTTAGCTGGCAGTACCCCCAGGAGAATCGCCGCACGGATCAATTACGATAAAGCTGGTTACACGAGAGATGCGAACCTGAAAGCGATTGAAGATACAAGGGAAGTTTTGGATAAGTTTGGCGCGGAAACCAACAAAGAATCCGGCAAGAAAGTTTTTGCCGCTTGGTTTGATGTGGCCGCCGGCAAGACCGGCGAGTTAAGCTTGTCTTATACCGGCAAGGGGCGGGTAAACGTTTCCGACGGCGCGAAGTACCAATTTATTTTTGAAAAGCAGTCCGGTGTTGAGTCTGATTTTGAATACAACTTGGAAGCCCCAAACGGTTTTATTTTCGAGGAAACCAAGAGTCCAATTTTTCATTATGCAACTCAAGAATTGCCGGCGAGATTGATTATAAATTTAACCTTGAAGAAGAATGATTAGGAATCAAAGTATTAGAAATTTTGTAATTATTGCCCATGTCGATCATGGCAAGTCCACCTTGGCCGACAGATTCTTAGAGATTACGGGAGCTGTTTCTCCCCATAAGATGAAAGCGCAATATTTGGACCGCCTGGACTTGGAACGCGAACGGGGGATTACCATTAAAATGGCACCCGTCAGGATGCAATACAAGGGAGCAATTTTAAATTTGATTGATACGCCTGGACACAGCGATTTCTCGTATGAAGTCTCGAGAGCCTTGAAAGCGGTCGAAGGCGCCATACTCCTCGTTGACGCAACCCAGGGCATTCAGGCGCAGACGCTCGCCAATCTGGAAATGGCCAAGGGCGCGGGATTAAAGGTTATCGGAGCTTTGAACAAAATTGATCTCAATCCTCCGGGGCAGGAGGGCTTAACCGAAGATTTGGCACGGCTTTTGGCAGTCGGGAAAGACGAGATTTATCGTGTTTCCGGGAAAACAGGTGAGGGCGTCCCGGAGCTTTTAGACGCAGTCATAAAATCATTTCCGGACCCGAGATCCATAAAGGAAGAGGCCGCCCTGATATTTAGCTCGCTCTATCACGATCACAAGGGGGTGCTGGCTTTTGTTCGGGTTTTCGGCGGCCAGTTTAAGGCGGGGGACATGCAAAAACTTTTAGGGGTCAATCATGAATTTAAAATCAAGGAGGTTGGATACTTTGCTCCTGAATTTAATCCGACTGAAGAATTGGCGGGGAATGAAATCGGATACATTGCCACCGGCATCAAGGATCCGGAAATTATAAAAATAGGCGATACGATTGGGGAAAAACCAATGCCGGGATTCGCCGTTTCCCGCCCGGTGGTTTTTGTTTCGTTGTATCCGGACGAGAGCGACGACTACGATGATTTGAAAAGAGCTTTGGGCAAGTTGAAACTCCATGACTCATCGCTCATCTACACGCCGGACTTCAATCTGGTTTTGGGTAGGGGATTTAAATGCGGATTCCTGGGACGGCTTCATTTTGAAATTACTATTGAGAGATTGGAAAGGGAATTCGGCCTTACGGTTGTAAGTAGTTTTCCATCGGTCGCTTATATGGTGAGAACCAAATCAGGAGAGAATATAATCGAGAATCCCAAGGATTTTCCCGACGAGTATTTAGAGGTTCGGGAACCAATGGTTCGTCTCAAAGTCCTCACGCCGCAAAAATTCTTGGGAGCGGTACTGGGGCTCACCAATTCTTTTCGGCTGACCGATATTGAAACGCGAAACTATGGCAGTGGAGTTATGATTGAAGCGTCTCTGCCCCTCTCGGAGTTGATTCTTGATTTTGACGATCGATTGAAGTCGGCTTCGGAGGGATTTGCATCCTTTAGTTACGAGATTATTGGTTTTAGGAAGGCCGACGTGAAAAGGCTGGATGTTTTGCTGGCCGGGGAGTTGGTGCCGGGGCTTAGCCGCGTGATTCATAGAGAGGACGTTGAAGCCGAAGGAAGAACGATGGCGGTGAAGCTTAAAGAACTTCTGCCGCGGAAGCAGTTTGCCCAGGCGATCCAGGCGGTCGTGGGAGGAAGAATTATGGCGCGGGAGACCATTCCGGCTTTAAGCAAAAACGTGACCGCCAAACTTTACGGCGGAGACAGAACCAGAAAAATGAAGCTTTGGAAAAAGCAGAAGGCCGGCAAGAAGAAGCTTGAAGAGGCCGGAAAAGCGACTGTGCCGGCGGAAATTTTCAAGGAATTATTGAAGAAAGGGAGCATTTAGGGTCTTACCCCTATTGAATTTAACCTCTCTTACAGGGTAAACTGAATTTGGTGAACAAGCTTCCAGTGTACTTCATCTTTATAGTGGCTTTGGCTGTAATAAGCTACCAGATTTATACGACCGAAAAAGTCCGCCGGGATCTCAAAAAGGAGCTTTCTCAAATCAACTCTGAATATCAAGCCTTGATTGAGGACGGCGATAAGTTGAACGATAAGATCCAGTATTTCTCCGAAAGCCGCAATCTTGAAAAGGAAGCGAGAGGCAAGTTAAATTATAAAGCCCCGGCAGAAAAATTGATCATTGTCGCCCCGAAGCGGGATTAACAATTTTGCGAGATTAGTACAGTGGCAGTATGCCACCTTCCCAAGGTGGAGACGCGAGTTCGATTCTCGTATCTCGCTTTAGATAAAGCAAAATTGCTGCGGGGCTAAGGTCAAAGGGGGTTCGACTTGTGGTGAGCGCAGTCGAACCATTCCCATCGTCCGCTCACAAAGAGCAAGCAATCCTTGTTATGGTCACGGGGCAAGCAAGATACGCGGGTTCGATTCCCGTCACCTGCAGTGATTTTTATGTTGCAACTGTGATGTTCTTTGCACCACTCCTCGCATTTCTCGGCTTGTACGCGATCTTCGTAATGAAAGCCGCACTCCCCGCATTGGTATAAATCTTTCTCGCTTTGTTTTATTGTCCTAACCATAATTATATCTTGGATATAACTCGCGTTCGTTCGGAAATGAAAATTGACATTTTCATTTCACTCACTCACTTGATTATAAATAATCAAGCAATCGTTCGTAGTTAATGAATTGAAATAGTTGGTATCCGTAGGAGATAAGAAGGCCAATATTGCCGGTCAGTAAAAGTATACCGAGAAAAATCAAGAATATTCCGCCAATAATGGAGATGGCATTCATCCAGCGCAACAAATTATTAACATGGCGAGATGCAGAACCTATGCCCGCCGCGATGGCCAAAAACGGCAGGGCCAATCCCAGAGAGAACACGCTCAAGAGAAGAGCTCCTTGCAAGGTAGTGGTTGATGTTGAGGCGAGCAACAATATCGAACCTAAAATCGGTCCTACGCAGGGAGTCCATCCGAATGCGAAAGCGCTACCCAAAACAAATGAGTTTACCGTACGCCCTCTCCCAAATAGAGCAGGAGTTTTTATTTGGAATTCACGCTGTAAAAATGGCAGCTTTAAAATATTCAGCATGAAAAGGCCGAAGATGATGACGAAAATACCTCCGATACGAGATAGCCATAAGCGATAAGGTGCTAAGAGCGAACCTCCGACGAAACCGACTAACGTGCCCATAATTATAAACACGACGCTAAAGCCGACGGTAAAGAACAGGCCGTTAATAAAGATTTTGCGGCGAGCCAAACCGGATTTAGTCGGATCTTTCAGATCTTCTAATGGTATGCCGCTGATAAAACCTAAATATCCAGGAACCAAAGGCAGCGTGCATGGAGCAAGAAAAGTTAGAAGACCGGCTATGAATGCTGGAATGATAAGTGAGAAATCCATAATATTTTACTGGGCTTCTTGGGCGATTAAGTCGGCAAAAGTTCGGTACGGCTGGGCACCGACAACCATTCTGCCGTTTATGAGAAACGATGGGGTGCTGTTTACTCCGGCAGCGGTTCCTTCACTGACTTTTTCTCTTATAAGTTTCGTATACTTGCCGGAGTCTAAACAGGAAACAAATTGACTCTCGTTAAGATCGAGATTTTTAGCATATTGTTTTAAATTGTTGGCGCTAAGGCCGTTTTGATTATTGAAAAGCACATCGTGGTACTCCCAAAATTTGTCCTGTTCCCAGGCACAACGAGCCGCTTCATGAGCTTTCTCCGCATGCGAATGAATTGAAAGCGGAAAATCTTTCCAAACAAAACGAACCTTGCCGCTTTTGACTTGCTCGTCAATAATCAATGGCAATGTTTGTTGGTTGAAACGTTGACAGAACGGGCACTCGAAATCCTCAAATGCTACTAGCGTAATCGGTGCATCGTTCTCCCCCAGCGAAGGGTCCGTGTTTCCTATAACAACCTCGATTTTACGTCCCGCATCCGGCGGATTTGCAGCTCCTTGAATTATGCTGCCCTGGATATTGCGGTTACTTCCAGTATAAAGAATTGTCCCCGCGATCATAACGCCGGCGGCTACAATTGAAATTGGAACGAATGAATTATTTTTCATGATTGTTTATAGTGCGAGTAATTTCTGAATTTTTTGACGTATCTCGCTTATTTCCATCGGTCCTCGTTTGTGATCAACAATGTTTCCACTTTTGTCTACGAAAATTGTTTCCGGCATGGAAAATCCGCCGATAGACTGATAAAAGGAATCAGACGGGTCAAGCAGAAAAACAAGCTTACCGGTCGTTCCCTGCTCGTCCGTGTATCCTTTTGCGACTGCCAATGACTCTTGCCGGTCAACGGCAATGATTACCACTTTATCGCCAAACTCTTTTTGGGCAGTGGCAAAGTGAGGAAGCTCTTGTCGGCAAAATGGACACCAAGACGCCCACGAATTGATGAGGACTGGCTTTCCGGCAAAATCCGAAAAATTTACCGTCTTGCCGTTATAATCCTGCAGATGAAAATCCGGTATCGCTGGGCTACGGATTGGGGATGTATTTGGACTTTGTCCCGTTCTCGAAATTACTAACCAGACAGCAATCACAATCGCCGCGACGATAATTGTAAGAAGATAAGTTTTTTTCATAATTGTTATCTTGAATGACTCCGAGGAATACTTACATTTTCAGGACCCCTGTTTTGATAGCGAGAAATGAAATCTTTAATGCGTTGTTGATCGATACCGCCAGCTTCGATGTTGAATTTGTCCAGTCTACCCCAAGCCGCCAAGGCAATATCGGTATCGTTTTTGGATCGCGGAGTAACAACGATATTTCCGCCACCGAAAACTTTAAGAATATCAATAATCTCACCCGATAAGTTCGGTTTATAAGCAATCCAAACATGGCCGTGCTCTAAATTATGCACCAACTGTTCATCCGGCAACTCTCTATCGTAAAATCGAGCCGGCACCGGATTGGGATAATGATTGCCGGATGTAGGTGGGTTGGAATTATAGCCGTTGAAGGTTGTTCCTTCCTGTATATGGTTTCGCCCAAGAATCTCCACGGATTGACTGTAATCCGGCCCCTTAGGACCCGCACCGCGAATCAATAGCCATCCGCCCCCAATCACGACGGCCAGCCCCACGATCCAATAACCGGTCTTTTTAAAAACTTTTTTACGGCGAATCTTAAGCGCCTCGGCCTCTCGAGCGGCTTTCTTTTGTTTATGTCGTTCTAATGTGTTTGTATCTGACATATTTTCCCACTTTATCTGTGGGTATGCTCTTTGTGTTCGTCACAAGGGCAACTGCATGCCATACATGTGCCGGCTTCTTTTTTCTCTTCTTGTTCTGCGCCACAGCATGTTCTTGCCTTTCCTTGCGATTCCGAACCGCAACTCTTGCAGACAAATTTTTGTTGATCGTTTTGATTGTTCATATTTTTTGTTGACTAAATTACTTTATTAATTTTTCGACCTTTGCTATTGAATCCCGATTGATCCGCCGCCGCCGAAAAGAATTGCGATATTCGCGGCCAGCAGTATCAAATCAAACTCCCAGCCGGTCTTATCCATTGCCGCAAACGGAACATGCCATTTCATCATTTTCATTCCGATTGCGCCCGTCATAACGATCCCCAGAAGCACCGCGGCAAGCTGCGTGTAAATGCCGAGCACTAATCCTACCGACGATAGAAACTCTACCCCGCCCAACATAAATATCATTTGAGCAGGCATCCCTACCATTTGCGCCATGCCTTTGGCGTTCTTAAGCTTTGGCAATGCGTGATGGGTAAAGATTAGCGCCACCGCCAAGCGTAGAATCAGGAGCCCGATGTCGTTGTATTGCGTTAGTTGTTCAAACATAGTGTATTGATTATTTTTTATTTTTCGACCTTTATTTATAAAGTTCCGTATCGGGATGCGCCGCCACCCATGAAAACCAGAACGCGCCGAACGGATTTATTCGCACTAATTTCTTTTCTCCGCCAGAGGCGGATCCGCCTTCGGCGGAATAGAGGCGTACAGCATCAATATCTGTCTCATACTTGGCTATGATTGTCTTACCCCCAAAAATATCTTCGATGGTTCCGGCTTTTTTTACTGCAGCCGGCCAATAGGCTTTGGCCTTACCGTTCACTACTATTCCTAAAATAAATTCTTTCTCACCCAACCGGCTGTCATGCTTCCCGACCGGGAAGAAAGTGCCGGGCGTCGTATAGTAGTCCCCGTACGGATCTTGTCCATAAAAACGCGTTGCTCCCGTATCTCGCGAAAGCACCTCTCCATTAGGATGCAGTTTTTTCCACTCTCCAAATCGAATCTGATCGGACGGCAAAACGGCGAGGCGCGTTCCGGTTTTTTCTCCCACGATTGCTTTTCCCAAAATTTGCGACCACAAAGAATCAGTTTTGCGGTCATACATAACCAAGTTTGAATTCCAAAGCTTGCCGGAAGTGCCGAATTCGACCCCTTCCCCATTTACCAAAGGATCAAAGACGATGCCCGAAAGGCAAAGGGGACAGTAAGTGATGAGAACACGTTTGCCATTTATGATATCGTTTACAATCTCGTGCCATACCAAAATTTGGAAGGGATAAAAGCGATTGACATTGTCTATTTCTATAGCCAGCCCAGGTTCCTTATCTGATAGTTGTTTGCTTGCCTCCTGAACAGAAATAAATTTGGGGTGATCAATGGGCGGAATTCCGTCTTTGGGCGGGCCGCCGCTTAAAATTTGGTCAAGCGGTACGCTGTGTTTTACCCCGTTTGTAGTCATGATTTCTTTTGTCGTTTTGTCATCTTGGTTACTTTGAATAATTACCGTTTCTTTGGTGGTTTCACCGCCACGCGGTAAGTTGAAGTCATTTCGGAAAAGAGTTCTCCATGCAAAAAAACCGGCTATGAGGATTATAAAAAGTATTAAAATTGATGTTGGTTTAAGTTGCATAAAGATTATTTTACACCAGCCCAAGCCCGCAGCTCTTCATAGGGAGCTTCGCCGCAAATCATGGCTCCAGTTTCTGTATTAATAAAAAAGGGAACACCGCCGCACTGACCCTTATCATATTCTTCCATTTTCTTTGCATTTTCTTCATCGTGCCAAACTTCGTATCTTTCAACCTTAACGCCCGCCTCTTTTTCTAAGCGGCCCACCAGCGGCGTCATTCTTAGACAATGCGGACACTCTTTTCCATAAAAATCTATAAGCATAACAATAAAAGTTATTTAACTTCTACTTTTGTTTGCATTGGCGGCATTGCGTGCAACATACAGAGATCGCCGTGAATTTTATGATCTTCGTATGCCGATGTAGCAGCTACCGCGCCCATCGCCGCCGCCGTAATGTCTTGTTTGAATCGACCGAAGTGATTAACGACATCTCCTGCCGCAAAAACGCCGTCGATATTTGTTCGCATCATGTTATCAGCTTTAATATATCCGTATTCGTCCAATTCGACTCCGAGAGATTTTGCGAGTTCAACGCTGGGTTCGGCGCCAATCTCGACAAAAACCCCATCAACCACAAGATCGGTCGAGCCGCGATACGGCTTTGAGAGAACGAGTTTCTCCAATTTTTCTTTACCTACTATTTCTTTAACCGCTGTCTCCAAAAGAACCTCAACCTTACTCCCTAGTTTTTTCATCTGCTCGTAATTGATCGGTTCAGCGACAACTTCTTTGCTCCTCACAATAAGAAAAACCTTCTTCGCATATTCAGCGGCAAGATTTACTCCCTTGACCGAAGCGTCTCCGCCGCCAACCAGGGCGATTGTTTTGCCGCTATATACCGGCCCGTCGCAGGTGACGCAGTAATGCACTCCGCGACCGGTAAGTTCTTCCTCATTTGGAAGACCGAGATGTTTTCGTTCTGCGCCAACGGCCAATATAATGGCATTGGCTTCGTATGTTTTATCACCGGCTCCTAGTTCAAAGCAGTGTCGCTCTCGCTTCATGCTTGTGACTTTTTCATCAATATAGTCGATGTCGAGAGCTTTGGCTTGTTCGCTCATTTTTTCCATTAACTCGTAGCCGTCAATCGATTTAAAACCGGGATAATTTTCAATAGCGCCAGCCTTAGCGGTCTCGCCGCCAAATTCACCTCCAAAAAGCGCAACCTTCATGCGATAACGGCCGGCATAAATTCCGGCGGAAAGACCCGCAGCACCAGAACCGATAATGATCAGGTCGTAAATCATAGTTATTTAATTCCAATAAGTTCCTGCAATCTCGCTTTATCGAACCCGGTAACAATTTGTCCATCGATATCGATAACTGGCACACCCATCTGATTGGACTTGGCAATCATTTCGTCTCGGGCCTGTGCATCCGCGGAAACGTCCCTCTCTTCATAAATAACGTTGTTTTCTTTGAAGAACGCTTTTGTTGCCTTGCAGTAGACGCATGTTGGAGTTGTATAGATAGTTATTTTTGACATATTTTTATTACTTAATTTTAATTTATTCCCCCGACCTTGAAAATTGTATTAACTTTTTGACAATGGGATTCTCTTTTTTAAGTTCGTAGCAAACCATTTGCCCCATTCTCATTTTTTCGACCAGTTCCAGCATTTCTAGAACCCTCAACTGTTGGGATGCCGCGGATACTGTAATGTCAAAGACATTTGCGACATCCGTCACGCAAATATCGTGGTGTTCAATGAGCAGCTTGAAAATCCGGAATCTGCCCGGATCACCCAACGCGCCAAGAATGATAGGCATCCGGTCTACATCGCCCGACAACTCTTTCTTTATTTTGTTTACCTGTTCTTTTGTCAACATGTTAAGCACTTGCATAATTGCTTAAATCTTACTCCCAACCAACTTCTGTGTCAACTGTGGATAAATCCTCTCCGCAGGTCAGGAATTTTTGATAAAATAGGTTCGAGCGCGGTCCTAAAGACACTCAAAAAGACTATGGATATAACTGATTTTTTGGTCGGTCCGCTTTTGAGTCGGTTGCCAACAGTTTTTACGGCGACGATTTTGGCTTTAGCCGCGTTTTTTTATTTTCACGGAAATAGCCGCGCTGTTTTTAAGTTGGTTACAGGAACGATTTTATTCAGGGTATTCTATGTTGTTTTTCTCACCACTGGCCAATATTATGTCTGGTCAAATAACGAATTTACCAAAACTCTGCTGAACTCCCCGGTTGATAAAAACATACCCGCCACAAACGATATTCCCGGTTTTTTCTTTGATAATCAGTTGGGTTATTTCCTCTTTTATTCCTGGGGCAGATTTTGGCTGAACTTGGTCATTGTTTTAGCGGTCTCTTTTGTTTTCTATCTCTTTCTCAAATTTCTCAAACGCTATAAGGAAAGGTTTTTCAAGCCCTATGAGACGGAGTTAGGGTTTTTAACGGCTCTCCTCGTCGGCTGGCCCAATTTCGTGATTTTTGTACCCTTAGTTTTTCTGTCCGTGGTTGTGATTTCTCTCTTTCGACTGGTATTGCTGAAAGAGCTTTACACCACATTAGGCGTGCCTTTCATTGTATCGGCGGCCTTGACGCTCGTCTGGGGCGGGCAATTAGTGAAAATCTTGGGATTGGGCATCCTCAAGGTTTAGGTTTTTTCATCTTTTTTAAAAGAGCGTCTCATAGGGACGCTCTTCTTTTGTTCGCGGGGGCGCAGTCTCTTCGGACCGCGCCCCCACAGGTTATGCGTGAAAGGGGTTCAGTGGAGCATCACCCGCCTCTCACTGTGCGTCACCTTCTCCTCGGAACCGCCCGTAGGAGAGCGCGAAGAGAAGTGCCGTTGCTCCCGAAACGCCCATGATGAGAATGACGAGAAGCTTAACGGCATTCTCGTCGGCGCCCCTCACGAGAATTGCTGCCGTGACGAAGGTCACGATCGCAGCTCCCAAGGCCAAGGTAGCCAAGGATCGCCGCGATGAGGCGTCTCGGTCTCGCTCGAAGAAGGCGGGACCGAGGAGCAATGCCTGAATCGCGAGGGCCATTACGCAGGTGGCCGATAGAAACAGAATCATGTTCGCGCTCCTTTACATTATCTTGCGGATCTGGTCGACGACGGTGAAGCCAAGAACAGCTCCGCCGAAGACGGCTAGGACGAGAAGTACAACCTCGAGAATGAAGAAGAGCGGATCGTAGGCGCCGCCAATCACCATTCCCAAGCTGAAGAAAGACCCGAACACGACGCTGTAAAACACCGTGGTGACGAACCTATCTTCGTACTTCGTGCCGGCGAGGCTTCCTAACGGAATCGCAGATGCCGCCCCGAGGCCTAGCGGGAGCATTGCCCGCCAGTCTCCGAAGGCGACTGTTGCTCGCCCCGCTGGGATTCCCGAGATGATGGCGATGGCCGCAATTGCGAAGACTGTGAGTCCGCTCAAGTTGTCGCGAAGGTAACGCATCGCTAGACCTCCCTGCACCCCTTTCTTTTGTTGTCAAGGTCCGCCCCGTAAGGCGGACCAGATTTGTGGTGATACCGCCTTTCAAGTGATGCTTTAGGGTATAATAAATATGATGTTTGGTCAATGATTGATGAGAAAGACCTTGAAGTTTCCGGGTAATTTTCTTTGGGGAGCGGCCACTTCTTCACACCAGGTTGAAGGCGGGAATAGAAACGACTGGTCGGAGTGGGAGAAGCGGAATGCCAAGCGCTTAGCCGAGAAGGCAAAAAAATATTGGCAGTTTTGGCAACAGGGAATGTTCCCCGAGATGTTGCAAGAAGAAAATTATATATCTCACAAAGCCTGCGACCACTATAACCTCTATGAGAAAGATTTTGACTTAATGAAATTCTTGGGTATGAGTGCCTATCGTTTCTCCATTGAATGGTCAAGAATTGAACCGGAAGAAGGTAAATTTAATGAAAAGGAAATTGAGCATTATCGAAAAGTCATAAAAGCTCTTCGTGAGAGGGGATTGGAGCCTTTTGTCACACTCTGGCACTTTACCAACCCCGTCTGGTTTGCTGAAAAAGGCGGCTGGAAATCAAGTCAAGCTCCTTATTATTTCAGCCGGTATGTTGAAAAAATAGTCAAAGCTTTTAAAAATGAAATAAAATTTTGGATTACTTTGAATGAGCCATTGAATTTCGTAGGGCAATCTTATTTAACAGGGGGGTGGCCTCCGCAAGAGAAGAATTTAATTTCTTGCTTTTTGGTAACGCAGAATCTTATTCGAGCTCACGAGGAAGCTTTCAAAGTCATAAAAGGCCTCAATAAAGGGGCCAGAGTTGGTATTGCTAGTATTAACAACTGCTTCGAGGCTTATAAAAATAAATTGGTCAACCGACTTATCAGTAAATTTATGAATTGGTTAACGAACCTTTATTTTATAGACCAAATTAGCCAATACCAAGATTTTATTGGCTTGAATTATTATCACCGGGCATTATTAGATTTATGGATGGTGAAGAATGAAAACAAGATTGTTTCTGATTTGGGCTGGGAATTGTATCCCAAAGGGATTTACTGTACCTTAATGGACTTGAAAAAGTATAAGAAACCGGTTTATATCACTGAAAATGGGTTGGCCGATGCCAATGATGAAAATCGTGCTTGGTATGTTAAGTCAATTCTATTTAACGTCCATAAAGCCGTTGCAGAGGGGGTCGATGTTCGAGGTTATTTTTATTGGTCGCTTCTCGATAATTTCGAATGGGATAAAGGTTTTTGGCCGAGGTTCGGACTGGTCGAAGTAAATTATAAAAATATGAGGCGGAGGGTTAGACAAAGTGCCAGAGAATATGCGAAAATTGTGAGAGAGAATGGTATTGAAGTTGATTCGCAAATTAGCCGGTGAGGAAGATTTATTGCTTCGGCTGGCACTTGGTGTACCCATCATTTGGGCGGGGGCAAGATCAATATTGAATCCCACCGACTGGATCGGTTTCGTGCCCGGTTGGGTAGAAACAGTCGTAGCCAAAGAGATTTTTCTCACGGCCCACGGCTATGGGGAGGTAATCCTGGGCGTACTTCTCCTTTCCGGATTTGCACCCCTCATTATTTCTCTTCTCGCCTTTCTCGATGTTTCTTCAATCTTGGTATTTTACGGAGTTGATGATATAACCTTCAGGGACGTGGGGCTGGCGATTGTGGCGATTGTACTATTTGTGAGACAGTTTAAGAAATAGTTTTTCAGGCCGAAGTAGCTTCCGCCAGAGGCGGACAAGCAGTGGCAGACTTGCCCGCCGTCAGGCGGGGGCAGTGCTTTCGTGAGTCCCCACCTTTTGTTATAATGCTTTTACGCCGAAGTAGCTCAATGGCAGAGCAATCCCTTCGTAAGGGAGAGGTTGGAGGTTCAACTCCTCTCTTCGGCTCTTGAAAAAGGTGAGGGGTAAAGTGAAGGTCGCGGGTTCCCCAGCACCATAGCGAAGCTCGGTGCTGGACTAGTCCCGCACCGTCCGCCGTTGGCGGACTGGTGCGGGGGATTCTCGCCTTCGGCTCCAAAGATATGACCAACAAGGAAAATCAAAACAACAATTTGGAAGAGCAGACTCGCCGCTTAGGCGAGCGTCTTTGACGTAGTAGGCAAAAGAAACAAGCTTCGGGAACTTGAAGCCGAGATAACCGATCCCGATCTTTGGAGGGATGACCGCGCGCTTGCTGAAGCGAAGGCAAAGGAAGCTGGAATTTTACGTGATTTGATTTCCAAGTTTGATGCCATTTCTTCCGAAGAAGATCTGAATGAATTGGAAATCAAATCTCTGCTTTCGGGGAAATACGATCCACTGCCCGCGATTGTCGCGACTTACGCCGGAGTTGGCGGAGAGGACGCGGAAGACTGGGCGCGGATGCTCTCTCAAATGTTCATGAAATATGCGGAATCGAAGAAGTGGAAAACAAAATTGATTGATAAAAACGTTGTGGAAGTCAAGGGCGATTATGCTTACGGATTTTTGAAAAACGAAACCGGAGTTCATCGTCTGGTGAGGATATCGCCGTTCGATTCCAAAGGGCTGCGGCACACTTCATTTGCCTTGGTTGAAGTTTTGCCGGAACTTCCTGACGTGGAGGCCATGAAATTTAGAATTCCGGAAGAGGACGTTAAGCTCGAGCTCTCTCGTTCGAGCGGTCCCGGCGGTCAGAATGTCAATAAAGTGGAAACGGCGGTGAGGCTGGTTCATAAGCCCACCGGAATTTCCGCTTCCTCTCAAGTGGAACGTTCCCAGACCCAAAACAGGGAGCGGGCGATGGCTTTGCTTGTTTCAAAATTAGTGAAACTTATGGAAACAAAACAAGCCAAAGAGCTTTCCGAACTTCGCACCAAAGTAGAGCCGGAGTGGGGGAATCAAATCCGTTCGTATGTGCTCCATCCCTACAAAATGGTTAAGGATCACCGCACCAATATTGAAGTATCCGACGCCGAAGGGGTTCTAAACGGTAACCTTGATAAATTTGTCCAGGCCGAGTTACAATTAAAGGGCGCTTAGAAGGCCGCGTTTGGTTTCGAATGATTAATTTTCAAAACGTTTCCAAAAGTTACAACAGCCATAACTCTTTGATTGATGTAACTTTCAAGATTTCACCCAAAGAGTTTGTGTCGATTGTGGGCCGATCAGGGGCCGGCAAGTCAACCATAGTTAAGCTTTTGATTGGAGAGGAAAAACCGACGAGCGGCAGAGTGATTTTCGGCCAGTACGAGGTCAATAAATTGAAGCCGGGAGATTTGCCGAAACTCCGAAGACACATGGGCATAGTTTTTCAGGATTTCAGGCTTTTGCCCACCAAACGGGCTTATGAGAATGTAGCCTTCGCGCTTGAAGTGGCCGGCCGTCCCGAGAGAGAAATTGACGATTTGGTGAGAGAAGCGCTGGATTTGGTGGGCCTCTCCGGCAAAGAGAAGAATTTTGTTCATGAATTGGCTGGCGGGGAAAAGCAGAGAGTGGCGATCGCGAGAGCCATGGTCAATCGTCCCGACGTTATCGTGGCCGATGAGCCTACCGGAAACTTGGACCCTTTGAATACCCTGGAGATTATCAATCTCTTAACCAAGATCAACGATTTGGGAACGACAGTCATTCTTGCCAGCCACAACAAAGACGTGGTAAATCAATTGGGCAGGCGCGTCATCCAGCTTGATAACGGTCGGCTGATAAGAGACGAGGAAGGCGGGAGGTATTCTATAGCTTAAAATGGCAACGATACTTTACAGAATTATCAGGAACGGCGTTCAGAATTTTTGGAGGCAGAAATTGCTTTCCTTCGCGACTCTCGTTGTCATACTCCTTACGCTTTTGGGTTTCGGAGGGCTCCGGATTTTCAATTATGTGGCGGACGCCGCCCTGAATTCCATTCAGGACAAGATCGATATCAGCGTTTATTTCAAGACCAACGCGCCTGAAGACGAGATTTTAAGAGTTAAACGCTCGCTTGAGGGACTCGCGGAAGTGAAGGGCGTTGAATATATTTCTCGTGATAGAGCGCTTGAGATTTTCCAATCGCGGCATCAAAAGGAGGAGACTGTAAGCCGAGCCATAAGCGAGCTTGAAGAAAACCCGTTATCGGCATCCTTGAACATCAAAGCCAAGGATCCAAGGGATTATCAGGTGATTGCCGCCTATTTGAACAACGCCTCGTTAAGCAGCTTGGTTGAAAACATCAGTTACAGTCAGAACAAGATCGTGATCGACAGGCTGGCCAAGATTGTGAGCGTCAGTCGTGTCGCCGGCTTCGCCTTAACTCTAATCCTTGCCCTGGTTGCCATCTTTGTCGCCTTTAACACAATTCTCATCGCTATTTATTCCAACCGGGAGGAAATCGGCATTATGCGCTTGGTCGGAGCTTCGAACGCGTTTATCAGGGGACCTTACCTGGTTGAGGGGATTATTTACGGCGGCCTCGCCGCCGTTCTTAGCCTCATCATCCTGGCCCCCATTGTTTACTTTATTTCGCCCTATGCGAGGATTTTTGTCCCGGGGCTGGAGCTCACTCAATACTTCAACTCCCACCTTTTAACCCTTTTCGCTTATCAGCTGGCCTTTGGAGTCGGTATCGGGATTATTTCCAGCTTCATCGCCTTGAGGCGATATTTAAGCATATAGGTGAACACAGATGTTTAAGGAGTTTCAGGAAACTTTTAGTTTCGACGATGTTCTCTTAGTTCCACAATACTCGGAAGTTTTATCACGGAAAAACGTTAGCTTAAAAACAACTCTACTGTCAGCTATCAAGTTAAGGAAGTTAGAACGGCAAAGAAAGCTGGCATCGTGGTTGGTGCGGCCTTTGGGGTACAGGACGGTGAATTCGAGAGAGCAAAAGCACTAGTTAAGGCAAGAGCAGATATTTTAAATCTCGATATCGCCCATGGTCATTCTACCAGAACCATAGAGACCATTAAGGAGTTTTAAAAGTATTTCCCTAAAAAAGTTTTGATCGCCGGCACTGTAGCCACGAGTCGCGGTTTTTATGATTTGGCCAAAGCCGGAGCGGATGTGATTAAGGTTGGGATCGGTGCTGGCTCGATCTGTACGACGATGATTGTGACTGGCTTTGGCGTTCCTCAACTCTCGGCTGTTTTGGGTTGCACACCAGTAGCTCGCAAAATGAAGGTGGGACTCATTTCTGACGCCAGTATTAGAAGTTCTGGAGATATTGTGAAGGCCCTGGCGGCTGGGGCCGACGCAGTTATGTTTGGTAACTTGCTGGCTGGCACTGATGAAGCTCCTGGAAGGATTATTACAAAGAGGCAATAAGAAATTTAAGGTGTATCGAGGCGAGGCCTCGTTCGCTAACAACTTAGAAAGACCTGATAAGAAAATTAAGAGAGAAGAAATCATTGTCGAGGGCGTATCAGCTTTAGTTCCTTATAAAGGAAGCGTTAAAGATGTCTTAAACGAGCTTTTGGGCGGCCTTAAATCGGGGTTAAGTTACGGCGGTCTCACAATTTAAGAGAACTTCAGAAAAAAGCAGTTTTTATAAGAATTACGCCGGCTGCCGTCAAAGAAAGCGGCAGCCATGACGTTTATTTGGAATAAAAATTCAGTGAGTGTTGATTAGGGCTTGGCCTATAAATAACTGATCGCCTCGTATAAAAAGCCGTAGAGCTTCACGAATTCGCCGATTATCCCAAAAGAAAATCCCTTTTTGGGCTGGACATGCTGAAAAAGATTAACCAATAAGTAAGTTTTATTTACTTCATTGGGGAGTGCTTCATTGAGTTTAGCTGATTCAAGATAGGGGACATAAACGTCACTTTTATCGTGAAGAATAAAGATCCTAGCTTTGAAATTATTAATACTCTCGGACGGACTGATCTTCTCTAGACCAGTTATTTCTTCTTTTTTAACTGATTTAAACAGAGTTCGAAATTCTTCGCTTGTCTCTGATGCGAGAGCTTTAAGAATTCCCTCGGCATTTTTAGCGGTCAAAACCTCTCGGGTGTGACTCACGGCGCCTTCGGCTGACTGCCAATCAATTGTAGTATCTTTAAACGCTGATTTTTTGGTAACTAAGCTTTCCAGATAATCGGAAATGTCATAATAACCGCCGAAAAATACTAGCCCCCGAACTTTATCGCGGATCCGCTCGTCGGCTGCGCCTGCAAATGCAACGGATGAACCAGCAGAAAACCCCACCAAAGAAATTCTTTCTTCATCAACGCCTTCCAGAGCTTCGACATATTTAAAAGCCGTGATGAATGTCTCGGGCTCCTCAAAACTTGAAACTCCTTCATCTAAAATTTTAAGGCGCGGCCAGATAACCACATAACCCAGTCGGCTCATGGTTTCGGCAAATCCTAAGACAATGGGCCTATCTTTTTCCGCAGTTTTAACTGCCATGGCTAAAATCAATGCCGGTGTCAGTCCGCCTTGTTTGGGAATGAAAAGGTCGGCTTTTATCTTGCCGTAGGGGGAATCAAGTTCCATTTCTTGGTGCCGGGGAGAGGCAGTTAATATTTTTAAGGGTTTTACTGGAATTTGAGGGAATTCTTCAGAAATTAAAAGAAGAACTTTAATGTGGCTTACAATCGGCCGAGCAAAGAAAACTGCTAAAACTATTATTAAGAGGATTCCCAAATATTTATTTTTCATGTAAGAAATCCGGGCGTTACTGTTTCGCACAGAGCCGCGCTACAGTTAACTGTATCGGTTTTTAGACTTCTTGAACTTCGAGAGTAAAAAGGCGTAGATAATTGCGCCCGCCACACCCACCACCAAATCATTTACCACATCGGATACTCCTCTTACATTGTGAGTTCCGAAGAAGACGTCAGTATAGTATTCTTGAGCTTCGAGCAACAGATGAATGATAGTGGCCAACCCCACCGCTTCTAAAAATAAAAGACCAAAAGCGCCCAAGAAAACTGCCGCTATAGCTCCGGTACCGTGAAAGTGAGGGATTAAGTCAAAATAAAAATAAGTATCATAAAGATTGAAAGAATTGCCGGCCATATCCAACCAAAAAATTGAAAGATAAAGATTATCTAACCAAAAAGGGTAGCCCTGCCTGCCGGCAGGCAGGTGTCGCCACTTTTTCTTTAGGAAATACAAGGCGGGAAAAAGTAAGCTGAAGCTCAAAACGATTACCAAGTTTCTTAAGGGAATTGCCTTAAGGGCAAATCTTGGATCATCGGGAAAAAGTAAAACTTCTCCCAGAAAATAGAGAATGGTAATTCGGAAGAAAAGATTTATTAAAAATCCTAGTGAAGGCATTAAGGTTTCCTCTTGATTCTAGGCTTAGACGTTGACCAACTAATAGGTAATTTTCCTGCTTGGATAGATCGATACTGATGATGTTTTTTGGAAGCTGCAAGATGCAAGAGGAGAACTACTTCCCATTGTCTTTCGCTCATAGGACTAAAAGTCTTGCCGCATTTGGGACAGTGGCGTTCACGTACACCTAAGCCAGCCTTTTTAATAGTCATTTAAAAGATTATAGCAGACTAGCAGCTAACTTGTGGCCGTGCACCTCGGTCTAGAGAAAGAGTGGTACAATTATAGCAAAGGTCGGCAGATTTAATTAATTTGATCCTTATGGCAAAAGAAGTTATTAAGCGGAGTGGGAAGAGAGAGCCGTTTCAGGCCGAAAAAATAAGGCGCTCCATCCGCAAGGCCTGTCAAGAGGCCCGGGTGCCGCGAGCTCGCATAAAAAGAGTTGTTTCCAAGGTGGCGGGGCCGGTTTTACGATTTGCCGCAAAACGAAAAACAATAAGAACCTCGGTCCTTCGGACAAAGGTTCTCACGGGTTTAAGGAAGGCGGAGCCCACCGCCTGGAAGGCATGGATGAGGTACGACAAGCGGCGTCGAGCCCGTCGCCGAGCAAGAAGAAGGAGATAGAATCGCGTTCTACGCTGCCGAAAGTTTTTCAGTGTCGTCAGAAGAGGAAATAGGCTTTTGCATTTATCCATCCAGTTTCAACATGATATTTGGTATAATGGGAGTGCATGGATAGCAAATCTAAAGTTCTTAATATCGGTGTAGTGGTTGCACTCCTTGTGGTGGTAGGAGTAGGTTTTTGGCTTTGGTCGCAAAGAAAAGCTCCAACTCCAGAGATGTCAATCAAGGAACTTTCTCCAGCCGAAGCAGAAGAAACGCTCGGCGGTCAGATTATTGGAAAAACGCAAAATCCAATCAAGGGACAGCTTCCCGAAACGAATCCCTTCCAGTCAGAAGCCAACCCGTTAAAAGACATTTATAAAAACCCATTTTAATGAGGACGCAACCGTTCCATTTTAATAATTCTGCACTGTTTGCGCTCTTATTTATTATTGCGGCGTTTTTAATTTCATCGGCCATTGTTGCCTTTGCAACCTCAAAAGACGACATTGTATTCCCCGTTGCAGAGTTAAGGAATTGCAAAAGCGAATCCGAGTGCCGCGCCTTTTGTGACAAACGTGACGACGCCACAAATATTAGGGCCTGCGTCGCTTTCGCAAAAAAACATAATCTCATTTCGAAAGAAGAAGCTGACAGAGCAGATAAATTTGTTGAGGTTGCGGCAAGCGGAGGACCCGGGGGGTGTAAGAGTGAGAAAGAGTGCGTGAATTATTGCGACAATCCCGCGCATATGACCGAGTGTCTTGATTTTGCCATCCGCTATAAACTCATACCCCCGGACGAGTTTCGAGATGCCCAAAAGGTGCTCGGGGCTTTGAAGAGCGGATCAAAAACTCCGGGCGACTGCACGAGAAATGACGAGTGTCTGGCTTATTGCGAGAATCCTGCGCATCTGGACGAATGTCTGGCGTTTGCGGAAAGGGCAGAGCTTTTATCGCCGGAAGAGCTTACAGAGGCCAAAAAATTCGCTCCGTTTATCAAGAGCGGCGAAACGCCTGGAAAATGCACAAGGAAAGCGGAGTGTGAATCTTACTGCGCCGAACCGGGCCATGTCATTGAGTGCGTGACTTTTGCCGAGAAGCTCGGTCTCATGAGCGCGAAAGAGGCGGAACTCGTAAAGAGGGCTGATGGTAGATCCCCGGGCGACTGCGCACGGGGTACCAAGAGCGCTGAAGAAGCGCAGGCGAACTGCGCGGTCTTCTGCAACAAAGAGGAAAATCGACAGACCTGTTTTAAGTTTGCGGTACAAATCGGTTTGATGACCGCTGAAGAAGCCACGCAAATCGGCGTTTACTCCGACTTTCAGGCATGTTATGCGATTACAACCCCGAAAATAAGGCAGTGCCTTGACGATAATCTCGGCCAAAAGATTTTGAAGAGATTACTGGAAGGCCAGGTGCCACTCAAGCTGGAGGAGTTGGAAGAAATGATGACGCGTATCAGGAGCGCGCGCGACTGCACCAACCGTTATGCCGACCAACAACTTCAGACCTTTACAGACGATCCGGACGCGCTTTCCTGTCTGGACTCGGAATTGGGAAAGGATTTCATTGACAAAATCAAATCTGGCCAGGTGGCGTGCGGCGATGCGTCGGTATTCCAGAAGAAAATCGCCGCTTGTATGGAAGAAAAACTTTCGAAGAAACTTGACCAATGTTTCGCCATGGGCTGTTCTGAAATGAAAACTTGCGTTCAGAAATTCCAGAAACAATCAGACAAGCCCATTGGAGAGGAGAAAATAGATATTGATCCGTCGTGGAAGGATAAAATAAGCACGAAATTAAATGCCTGCGTTGCTGAAGATATCCGCACTTGTCTTGCAAAAGATTGCTCCGAGATGTCCGTATGCCTCGGAAAGTACGGTGGAAAACTTGAGGGAAGGGGTAAATTAGATCCCTCGCTTGAGGCAGAGATGACCGCTAAAATCACCGCTTGCACGAAAGCACAAAGCGGACAAAAGGGGAGCGTCTCTCCTAAAGCCCCGACCACGCAATCTTCCCCCCAACAGTTTGATTACAAACAGTACTGTCCTCAATTTGAATCGGCGCCGAGTTGCAGTTATGCTGGAGCACCAGGCTCGCAAAACTACAATCTCTGCAAGCAGTGCTTCCCGGATAAGTAACCTTTCTTTAATTTATAAAAAGTTTGAAATCAAAATAGGGGAGTGAACGACCCGCTTCGCCCGTCCGAAGTCTCAACGAAGGATGGCTTTGCCCCGTCCGAATCCGTCAATCGGCGGAGAAGGAGGGTCTCGGTCTGTATATATTATAAAGTGGCTGAGAGCACCTTAACTAAATATACATGCCTCTCTTGACTAATATCCTCGATTTGGTGTACTTTAATTAAGAACATATGAGCACTGAAGGTTGGCAAAAAGATCCATCGGCGGAAGAAGGTGCAACCCCTACGGTTGGTCCGGAAAGGCCGCCAGTAGCTGGGGAAGCTTTGCCGAGCGAAGCAGAAACCCGAGAATCAGGCGGTAAGATAGATTTTGAGAGGGTGCGTGAGATAGTAGACGCCCCAATAAGTGAAGAGGAAAAACCTCGGTATGAGGAAGGGTGGGGCGCGTGGGTGGAGGATGATGAAATACGTGCGAGGAGGTTGGAAAAGGAATTGTTCCCGGCCGGGATTACTAAAGCTACCCCAGAAGTTCTGAAAGAAGCATTAACTGGAATTACTGAGCAAATGCGAGACATCGAGGAACGTCTAGAGACCCCTGGTATGATTAAAGAATGGGGGGAGGGTAATGTGACGTGGTCCAAAGAAGCCACATCTTTAAATAGAGCGAGAAATGTATTGTCACGAACAAGAATGAGTATTAAAAGCTGGCTTGAGTATCTTGATGAGCGCCAAAGAGAAGACGATGAAGGGGCTCGGGGCAAAGAAAAGCTCGCAGCCTAACCTGCGGGTTTTTGTTTTGGTACACGACAATATTCGAACCGACTCGGTCTTGGGATAAAAAGTATTGACTGCTGTGCACCTCGGTCTACTTGTCCTGAGTTTATCGAAGGAGTACCAGGGGGTTGTAAGAATTACAAGCCTTTCTTTACAGTCAAAATAGGGGCATGCCTGCGCATGCAGGAGTGAATGACCTGTCTCTCAGTATTATTTTCTAAATTTATTCAATTCGATTACAGAGTGTCTTATAAGCTCCCTAACGCAAGTTACTTTGTATGCGAGGCCAATTCCAATTACTTGGTGTATTGTTGTCGTTGGCGTTTTTTCCACGACTTCTAATTTTTGACTTTTTATCATTGTCTCTGCAATGACACCGATGAGTTTATAGTTACCTCCTAGTAAAGTAAAAATTGGGCTTCCGCTTGAACCTTGGAAAACTTGGGCATCTACCAAAAATAGAGGCATATTTTCAAAATCAATTTTTGGAATACTCGCTATTTTTCCTCCTCTCAGGATTGGTAAATTGTGAGCATGATCGTAGCGATCTTCAGGGTACCCCACAAAAAGGACTTCTTTCCCGGCCTGAAGATCCGAATCAGTAAAATCAGAGAATTGGTCTGAACTCAATGTACGTACATAGAATTTTTTATCAGGAATATTAAATAAATCTGAAACGTTGAGGCAGGCCAAATCAATGCCTGGTGATGGGTGAGCGTAATATGCCCCCTCTTCTATTTTGTTAATAGCAAAAGCATGATGTTCGGTGAGTTTCGGAATATTTTGTTTTTCATCTATACCATGAAAAACAATACGTAATTCTTCCCTAGGATCATTCAGAATGTGTTTATTGGAAACCAAGAGAAAATAACCTAACCCTTCAATCGAAGAAGGCACGTGAACTAGAAAGCCTGTACCCATCGTTTGTTTATTGGGAAATTCGATGCGAAGCGTAGCGAAGAAGATTTGTTCAGTGAAATCTTCAAAGTTCATAGTTTTTTGAAAGATTAGTTACGTCCTCCGGTTTCTTGATATTTTGCTGACTCGTGGCCCCGCTTGCGCTGCGCTTCTTCGGGGCACTCGATTTTCTAACTTCACTTCGTTCAGAGAAGATCGGTGCTGCCGGACTTGGATTCCCTCCTTCGCTAAAGCTTCGGACGGACAAGCGAACCAAGGTAAACGGCTCTCCCGAACATAGCTGGGGGACAGGGATTCGAACCCCGATACTCAGGTCCAAAACCTGATGTCCTACCATTAGACGATCCCCCATTATTTACTGAAATACTCTATCACACCTTCTATCCATCCTGCAATTTTTCTATTTAAATCTGAACTTTTTACTACCCATACCCGTAAAAGACCATTATAGTCTTTACCAATATTTTTTCTTAAAGAAGATTTTGGTTTATGTTTCTTAAAATAGATTCGTAATTCTTCGGTAGATAAATGTAAATTTCCTGTCCAGAATTTTTTAGCCTTTTCAATATTTGCTCTTTCATGAATATATAATTCATATTGTAGATCTACCTCTTTAACACCCAAATGTTCTTTGAGCCACCTTAGATACAGTTTATGCATCTCTAAATCCATATTTGAGAATGCAACTTTTTCACTATGGCGCCATTGTTTTTCTTTAGTACCCTCAGCCCAATATAATACGGTGCCAATCAACCAAAGAGGATTTTTAATCAGGTTAGAAACCTCCCTCCCCGCTTGCTTTTTAATTTTCGAAGATCTTTCAACTCTTATTTGTTGAACTCTTAGCCAACCTCTTCTCATTGAAGCAAGCTTTTTCTCGGTTAATCTTTGTTTTTGTCGTTTTGATAATCCTACCGAACGCAGCCATAAAGACAGAGTTGATTTAGCAACTGGCACTCGCCTCAATATTTCAGAGTAGGAAAGTCCTTGCCGCCTAAACTTAATCGCTTTTTCTCTAAGATCCGCTTTCATATGAACAACTATCTATATTTTAAATAGTATAGAAGTGTTGTTCGAAAATCAAGTATTAGATGACTAATAACCTACCAAGTCCTATTTTTGATTTTCACTCTGCCGAGCTTGATGCCGTCGTCGTTCCCAAGGAAAAGCATTATGAAAAGACAGAGGAGAATAAATATGGCGGATATCTTCAGGGCATCAGTAGGGGAGTAGAAGATAAACCGATTGTCTAAAATGATATATCCCACAAGGAAGAGATAAGTCATCTGCAGGGCAAGCGAGATCATATGCCAGCGTCCCGCCAAGTTCCATTTCCAAGGTTCTTCCATAAACCAGATTTCCCAGTTCCTTACTGAAAAAAGAATGTGAGTCAAGACGGAAAAGACAAAGCCGGCGAAGAGAAAGATGATAAACTCGGTTTTAGTGGGAAGAAGATTGTTGTCTAAAAGGAGCGATAAGGCGAGAATGTTAATGATGGGCAGAATGACCGCGTCCTCCAAAAATCCGAAGGTAGTTATGCCCAAGAAATTCTCCGGTCTCTTTTTGAAGATACCGAACTTTTTGTAGTAAATAGCGAGAGAGACGCCGAAATTGGCGGTGAGACTCGTAAGAAAGACGAGGAAAAACGCGGTGTTTTGGCCAATCTCTATCATAGTCTTATTCTTCTTCCTTGCCTTCTCTTAGATTCTCGATGATGGCTACCTCAAGAGGAACTATGGCGAAGGGACTGTAGCGCATCTCGCTGTAAGCCCTGACGAGCGACTTCAAAAGATTGATGGCTTTAGTGGTATCAGAAATTTTCTCACCATGTTTTTTCAAACTCTCAATTTCTTCGGAAGTGAGTTCCCTTTTAAAAATTTCTTCGAGCTGGGGGTCGAATTTCAAGGCCAGCACCCGGCGGTGATAATGTATCAAATCTTTGGCCAGTTGCACCAGATTAAGCCCCGATTCGTTGATCTCGGATAGATATTCAAGCGACGCTTTCAAGTCCCCGTCCAAGAGATAACCGGACAAGGTTACAATTCTAATTGATCCGACTTTACCCAAGACTCTCTCCACGTTTTCCAAGTTGGTTCCGTCTCCCAATGAGACGACCTGCTCCAAGAGCGATTCGGCGTCCCTGAAGCTTCCTTCGGAAGCGGCGGCGATGAGTTCCAAGGCGGCGGTATCGATTTTTATGTCGTCCGCCAAAGCGATTTGCCGAAGTTTTTGCAGAATGAGCTGAATGGGCAATCGGTAGAAATGGAATCTTTGAGTTCTGGAGGTGATCGTCGGCGGCAACTTGTCATATTCGGTTGTGGCCAGAACGAAGATGGCGTGAGGCGGCGGCTCTTCAAGCGTTTTGAGAAGGGCGTTCCCGGCCTCCTTGGTCAGCTGGTGCGCTTCGTCAATAATAAAAACTTTGTACTTATAAGAAGTAGGGGAGAGCCTGGCGCTTTCTTTCAAACTCCTTATCTCATCAATACCGCGGTTGGAGGCGGCATCGATTTCAATCACATCCAGCGCCCGGCCCTCATCAATTTCTTTGCAGGGGCGGCACTGGTTGCAGGGTTCGCCTTTGGCCCTGAACTGGGGATCCCTCTCCCTAGTTTCACAATTGGCAATCTTGGCAATGATCCTCGCGGTTGTGGTTTTGCCAACACCCCTCGGCCCATAGAAAAGATAAGCGTGGCTTAATTTGTCAGTCTTAGCCGCGTTTTTTAAGACCTCAACGATGAGGTCTTGGCCGATTATTTCTCCCAGGGTTTTAGGCCGATAACGCCGATAAATTGCGATAGCCATTAGTCAGTAGCGTCGACTACCGCTTTAATTATACCTCGATTTGGCTTAGAATTAAATGGATTCGGCGTGGCTCACCACAAGGTGGATTCGTCCCGTTCGACAGTATGCGTTATTCATTATTGGCTTTTCCACTCGGCATAATTCTTCTAATATTAGGGGCGCTTTTTTTATTGACTGCGGAGAACAGTTTTGAGATAAAGCCCGCCGCGGGGAATGTTCCTTTGGGTTCACTTGTGATTCCGGAGGCCGAAAAGCCCTTAAACCAACTGCCGGTCCCGAAATCGAAGAAAATCGAGGATTTACCGAATCAAAAACCGCTATCCAATCCGCCGGGAGCCGTGAAGGCCATCTACGCGACTAGCTGGTCGGCCGGGAGCCGGTCAAAAATCGATTATCTGGTTAGCCTTATCAAGGAGACTGAACTGAATGCCATTGTTATCGATCTCAAAGATTATTCAGGATTTGTGACTTATGACATCAAAGTTCCGGAAGTCGAGAAATACGGCGCCAAGGAAGTCAGAATCCCGCGAATCAACTCTCTCATAAAAAGACTTCATGACGAAAATATTTATGTCATTGGCAGGATCACGGTGTTCCAGGACCCTATTTTAGCGAAAGCGAGGCTCGACTTGGCGGTAAAAAACAAGTTGACCGGTGAGGTCTGGAAAGATAAAAAGGGGCTTTCCTGGATTGATCCCGCGAGCAAAGACGCTTGGGATTATATAATCAAAATTTCGCAAGACGCCGCGGATAGGGGATTCGATGAATTAAATTTCGACTATATAAGATTTCCCTCCGATGGCGATCTAAACATTATGGGCTATCCTTACTATGATGAAAAAACAATTTTGAAAGCCGACGTCATTAATGATTTCTTCGGTTACTTAAGAAATAATCTTAAGGGTATAAAAATCTCGGCTGACCTTTTTGGACTCTCAACCGTGAATAACGATGGCTTGGGCATCGGCCAGGTTATTCAAGACGCCTATCGGAATTTCGACTACGTGAGTCCGATGGTTTATCCGTCTCATTACGCCGCGGGCTTCCTGGGATACAAAAATCCGGCAAGTTACCCTTATGAGGTAATAAAATATTCCACGGAGCAGGCCGTCGCCAAACTAAGCGCCTTAGATCCTGTACCCCCGGTGAAACTCCGTCCTTGGCTTCAAGATTTTGACTTGGGAGCGGATTATGATTCGGCTATGGTAAGAAAAGAAATTCAAGCAGTTTATGATGCTTTTGATTTCGGGGACAAATTTGGCGGCTGGATGCTCTGGGATCCGAAAAACATCTATACCAAAGGCGCGCTTTTACCGGAATGACAGCCTACGAATTCAAATCAGAGAGTTTCACGGGCCCGCTTTCCAAACTTCTCACGCTTATTGAAGAGAGAAAACTTGAAGTTACAACCGTGAGCTTGTCCGAAGTGACAGCGGACTTCCTTGAATACTTGAGCGCCCTGCAGGATGAAAACAGGCTTGACCCCAGGACACTCACCGATTTTATCTGGATTGCCTCAAAGCTCATTCTTATCAAATCGAAGGCCATTCTTCCCAATCTTGAGATTACCGAAGAAGAGGAAGCGGAGATAAAAGAATTGGAGGAGCGTTTGAAGATCTATCGGGAGTTTGATTTGGGTAAGGCCAACATAAAAAGTCTTTTCAGAGAGGAAGAGAAATCCTTCAGGCGCAAATATTTGCCTCCGGCTTTCTTTTTCCCTCCGGAAGATCTGATGGCGGATGATCTAAAGAGGGCGGTCGAAAAACTGACCCAGAGCTTGCAGTTTACCAAGGAAATCCAGTCTGGTAAAATTGAAGTGTTCAATTTTGAAGAAAAACTCCAGCAGTTATCTTCGAGGATCCAAAAGGAATTGCAGGCCAGCTTCAGTATTTTGTCCAAGGATACCTCCAGAACGGAAACGATCGTTCTCTTCTTGGTAGTGCTTCATCTCTTGAAAGAGAATTTAATCGCTTTCAAGCAGGACAAACAATTCTCGGACATTGTTATCACTTCCACCAATGGCAACAGAAACTAAAAATCTAAGGGGCGCCCTGGAGGCGTTGCTTTTCGTCTTGGCAGAGCCGATCTCTTACAGAAAATTGTCGGAAATATTGAAGACCGATATAGCCTCTCTCAAGCAGGAGGTGGCCGGCCTTCGCGAGGACCTGTCTTTGGAGACGCGGGGACTCGCCATATCCGAAATCGGGAACGAGATACAACTTACAACTAAACCTGAATTTTCCGGTCTGCTTCAGGGCGTCATTAAATCTGAAATTGCCTCCGAGCTTACGCCATCCTCGCTTGAGGCGCTCTCCATCGTCGCCTACCTCGGGCCAATATCGAGGCCCTTTATCGATTTCATAAGGGGAGTTAATTCCTCTTTCATTCTTCGGAGCCTGCTGCTTAGGGGACTCGTTCAGCGATCTGAAGAAAAGAGATCGAATGCCTATCTTTACGAGCCGAGCTTTGAATTCTTGAGACATTTGGGAGTTGCGCGTCAAGAAGATCTGCCGGATTACGAAAAATATCAAGAACTGGGAAAAACCCTTAAAAATGACTCCCTTTAATCTGAAATATCTCTTAACTCTTTTGGTAGTTGTTGCGGTCACTCTTTCCATAAAAGAGACTCCATCACAATCCAAAACTTCGGGGGAGACAGGCATTAACGTGGGGGGAGCACTGGCGAGCGATTCCGGGGCCTACGTCGCCTCTTCGATCGACAGCGAGAGCCAATCGGTCTTGGTTCAGGATTTATCAAACGGCAAAACCGTTTTTCGCTTTACGAGCGACAAGCGCTGGCCCTTAGCGTCGCTCACCAAGCTTATGACCGCCCTTGTTGCTTTCGAATTAATGCCACCGAATAAAAAAATAATTCTTACTAAAGAGGCCATACTGACCGAAGGCGCGTCGGGCAATTTTTCCGAAGGCGAGGAATTTACTTTGAGCGATTTAATTAAAGCCATGCTTCTTGTTTCCTCCAACGACGCCTCACGCGCCATTGCCCTGGATTATGGCGAAGAAAGATTTGTTAAAATCATGAATGATAAGGCCAAAGATTTGGGAATGCTTAACACGGAATTCATTGATCCGGCGGGACTTTCCCTTAAAAACCAAGGAACAGCGGAGGATTTGGAAAAGTTGGTTGATTTTATCTGGAAGAATGAGCCGGCTATTTTCGCGATTACCAGAACGGCGGTCGGAGAAATTGCCGATATCAAATCCGGCGAGAGGAGAGAGTTAAGGAACATCAATCTCTTTTCGGGCCAAACTCAATTCTTGGGAGGCAAAACCGGAACCATGCCCTCGGTCGGCGGCAATCTCATATCGATTTTTGATATTTCAGGAGCCAAGGCTATTATTGTTTTGGGAGCGGTGGATAAATTTGCCGGAACGGAAAAAATTATTGAAGCACTATGGCCCAAGAAGCTCTAAGAGTATTAATTACGACCATTATCGCTTTCACGGTGGCCCTTAGCCTTACGCCCGTCGTTTTAAAATTCCTGAAAGAGTTCAAGCTTGGCAAGCACGTCAGGACATCGGAACAGGCTCCCATTGTTTCCCGTCTTCACGCCGGCAAAGAAGGAACTCCCACTATGGGCGGAGTTATTGTCTGGGGAACGGTTTTGATCGTGGCAGCGGCTTTCTTCGTTTTCCAATTCTTTTTTGACGGATTTTGGGGAAAGTTCAATTTTATTGACAGACGAGAGACTTATCTGCCGCTCGCGGCCCTTATAATCGGCGCGCTCTTGGGACTCGCCGACGACATTTTGGGGATTTTGAAGATCGGACCGAAGGGCGGGGGACTCACTATCCGTCACAAACTTATTGTTTACGCGCTCCTTTCAATAATCGGCGCCTGGTGGTTTTATTCGCCCCAGCATTTGGATTGGCACGTGCTTCACGTTCCCTTCGCGGGTAATTTCGATATCGGCATCTGGTACTTTCCAATCTTTATGTTCGTGATTATCGCAAGCACTTTTTCAGCTAATGAAACCGATGGCTTGGACGGTCTCTTGGGCGGAGTATCGCTTTTCGCTTTCGGAGCTTTAACTGTTATTGCCTTTGCTTTAGGAAGATATGATTTGGCCTCCATGAGTGGGGCAAT
>CAZSQQ010000001.1:0-44665 GCA_964609135.1 uncultured Candidatus Saccharibacteria bacterium | reverse complement strand
TTTCAGTGATCTTCGCGGGACTGGGGCTCGTAATTTTCTTTTTGGACAAATTAATTTAGGGAAGGCCGGCTCCATGGGGGGAGCCGGCCTGATGGGAAGGGACTTGTTTTGGCGGACCGGAGCAGAGGCTGCCCCATCAGCTTGCTTCGGTCTGGCGTCTTCTTCCGCTACGTCGTGTCGATGAGCTGGAAGTTCTCCAATTCCGTGCCCTCCTTTTTTCGAGGTGCTGGGTCGCGTGCTCGCGACGAGGCGGACGCGACTGAAGTTGTGCGGACCCTCTGCGTTCAGAGGCCGCTTCTTGCCGATCAAATCGGCATACTTTTCACGTCCCCTCTCCACGCGATACTATCACCTTACTACAATCATAAAAATAAGTCAAGCCCCCGTGGTCTGGCGCGCTTTAATCTCCACCTTACTGCTGTAAATCTGGCTTTCAATATATAATAGACTTTGGTATGAGTCTCCTAATCAAGGAAGTCCAGATTGTTGATGGTGAGGGCCTGGCTCCGTACAAAGCGGATGTCTTGGTGCAGAAAAATCTGATCTCCGCCATCGGCAATCTTAAAGGCAAAGACGCCGACCTGGTGATTGACGGCTTGGGAAACTACCTTACCCCCGGCTTTATTGACGTTAATGCCACCTCCGATCACTATCTTACGCTTTTTACGAATCCTCGACAGACTGATTTCACCGCCCAAGGAGTGACGACAATTTTGGGAGGACACTGCGGATCATCCTTGGCACCGCTTTTGTACGGGACCCTGGAATCAATAAGAAAATGGGCTGACCCGCATTCGATTAACGTGAACTGGCATACGACTCGAGAATTTCTCTCATCATTGGATAAGCTGCCGCTGGGAGTTAATTTCGGCACTTTAGCGGGTCACGGAACCGTGAAAAGAGCCCTTGTCGGCGATGAGGATAGGGATTTAACTTTAAAGGAATTATGGGTTTTCAAAAAAGTTTTAAGCCGCGCCCTGGATGAAGGTGCCTTCGGGCTATCTACCGGACTTGAATATCTCCACAGTCGTTCTACTTCAATAAGAGAAATTAGAGAATTGGTAGGGCTCCTGAAGAAAGTTCATGGTATTTATACGACGCATCTCCGAAGCGAAACCGAGGGAATATTGGGCTCGATTGAGGAAACTCTGAAAATTGCCAAGGACACGGGGATTAAAACTGTTGTCAGCCACTTTCGTCCGATTAACGGTTTTGAAAATCAATTCAGCCAAGCGCTGGAAGTAATCAAAAATAATTCGGCGACAGCTAACCTCCACTTTGACGTTTACCCCTATGATACAAGTGTACTTCCCATATACATGATTTTACCCAAGTGGGTACAGGAAGAAAATCTGGAAAAAACTCTTGAGAACTTGAGACATAAAGAAAACGTGAAGAAGATAGTAAAAGAATTAAAAGACTTAAATCCGGAAGATTTAAAAATTGCAACTGCTGATAAAGCCGACTATTTTATCGGCAAGACTTTGTCTCAAATAATCGCAGGCACAGATCTCTCTCCCGCCGAGGGGCTCTTAAAAGTGATGGCTATAACAAAAATGAAAGCCACAGTTTTTTATCGAAACATCAATTCCGAAATGTTGCTTCAAACGATGAAAGAGGATAGGGCTTTCATCAGTTCTAACGGCAACTCGTTGCCCGATACTCCGAAATGTCTTAAGCACGACCGCTCCACCAATACCTTTCCCAAATTCCTGGAAATAGTTATGGGCAATAAGCTTTTTCCGATAGAAACGGCTGTGAAGAAAATCACTTCGGTTCCCGCGAGTTTCCTTGATCTGAAGGGCAGGGGAGTGGTGAAGGAAGGCAAGGTGGCCGATTTGGTCCTTCTCGGCAAAACCGACTACCAAGTGAAAGAAACCGTGCTCGGCGGCAAAAGAATGGAATTAGGCGGAAGAGGAGAGGTATTGAGGCGTAAGTGACAAGTCATGGCTAGGAGTGAAAGAATTGATTATGTAATTCTTGTTTCGGTTCTTTTGCTCACCGTTTTTGGAATTGTCGCCTTGGCATCTGCCTCGTCAGACTTGGGTAAACTTAAATTCAATGACACTTATTATTATTTGCGCCACCAAGTTCTCTACGGGCTTTCCCTGGGAATAGCGGGACTCCTGGCGGGTTTTTTTATTCCCTACAACAGGTATAAGAAATGGGCGCCAATCTTGCTCTTTATCACTCTTATGGCGCTTTTTCTTACGCTCACTCCCTTGGGATTCAGTTCCGGCGGCGCCAAACGCTGGCTTCAGTTCGGCTCAATAGTTTTCCAGCCGGGAGAAATTCTAAAGATTACTTTTATCATTTATCTGGCTGCCTGGCTCTCGAGCGTGAGGGGCTCCATAAGATCTCATAATTTCTTTGAAGGTTTTCTGCCCTTCATTTCAATTCTTGGTTTTTTGGAATTTATATTTCTTTTTCAGAAATCTACCAGTACCGCCGCCATAGTTTTCGTTTCAGCCATGGCAACTTATTTCGTAAGCGGCGCTAAAAAACGGTACGTCTTCTATCTGGGGATAATAATCGCCCTGGGCTTTACGGCTCTGGTGCTTTTCACGCCTTATCGGTTTCAAAGGTTTATAACTTTCTTAAATCCCCAAGCCGACGCGCAAGGCGCGGGATACCAAATCAATCAAGCGCTTATCACCATAGGATCGGGGGGACTGACCGGGGTAGGTTATGGACAGTCTCATTCAAAGAATTACCTGCCGGAGAGGATCGGAGATTCGATTTTTGCCATCATTGCCGAAGAATTCGGATTTATCGGATCCGTGATTTTGATTGCCGTTTTCTTTGCGCTGGTAGCCCGGGGCTATCTGCTCGCCAAAAACGCCACCGACCGCTTCGGAAAACTTATGCTGGTGGGGTTCAGTACCGTTATCGGGCTTCAGGCATTCATTCACATAGGTTCCAATTCCGGGATCGTGCCCCTAACCGGCGTTCCACTGCCCTTTATAAGCTATGGAGGCACCGCTCTCGCGGTTTATTTGACCATGGCGGGCGTTATGCTAAATATAAGCAAGCATGCCTAAGTTTAGAGTTTTGGTTACGGGAGGCGGCACCGGAGGGCATATTTATCCGCTGGTGGCCGTTGTTTCTGAACTTCAGATCCTCGCCTCGACCATGCGTATCGATGCCGAGATCCGTTATCTCGGATCATTCGGCCCCTACCGCGACTTGCTTCGGGATAATGACATCAAAGCGCAGGGGATAGTTGAGAGCAAGTTGCGGCGTTATTTCTCCTTGGAAAATTTCATCGATGGTCCAAAGTTTATTGTGGGTTTCCTCCAAGCTCTCTCAAGGCTGTTTTGGTTTATGCCGGACGCGGTTTTCTCGAAAGGGGGCCCGGGCGCGATGGCCGTGGTTTTAGCCGCCAGATTCTATGGAATACCGGTTATCATTCACGAGTCCGATGCCATTCCAGGGACGACGAATTTAATCTGCGGCCGCTTTGCTAAGATTGTAACGGTCGCTTTTAGCGGCGCCGCAAAATATTTTCCAGGGAAAGAAGTGATTGTGGTCGGTAACCCCATACGACGATATCTTTTTTCAGATGTCATAACTCCCAAGAAAGCCAAAGGTTTCTTGGAATTTAATCCTGAATTGCCCCTCATGCTGGTGCTGGGAGGTTCCCAAGGGGCAGTGCGTTTGAACGAATTTATTTTGGATAACTTGCCCGATCTTCTTAACGTAACTCAAATTTTTCACCAGACGGGAAAGAAGAACTACCAGCCGGTTGTAAACGAAGTCGATTTTGTCTTGAGTAAGCTCCCCGAAGAAACAATAAAAAGATACCGTCCGATTGACTACTTCGAAAAAGATATTCGAACCGCCCTTATGGCCGCAGATGTTGTTTTAAGCCGAGCCGGCGCAGGAGGGATTTTCGAAACGGCTGCCTTCGGCAAGCCTTCAATTTTGATTCCGCTTCCGGAAGCTGCGAGCGGCCATCAGGCGGCCAATGCCTACGACTATGCCGCCTCGGGAGCAGCCATAGTAATCGAGGAATCGAACCTCACGCCCGAATTGTTACTTCACGAACTCAAGGGCTTGTTGGGAAACCAGAATAGATTAAGTGAAATGAGTCAGGCAGCCATTGCCTTTTCTAAGCCCGATTCAGCTTCAAATTTGGCCAAAATTATCCTAAAATTAGGGGGTTATGCCTCCTAGAGTGCGCTTTGCGCCATCACCCACAGGACCGATGCATATAGGGAGCGCTCGAGTAGCGCTTTTTAATTGGCTTTACGCCAAACAGGGCGGCGGAGAGTTTATTGTCCGCATTGAAGACACCGATAAGGAGAGATCGAAACCTGAATTCGAGGAGGATATTTTAACCGGTTTGAAGTGGTTGGGGCTCGATTGGGACGAGCTTTACCGTCAGAGTGAAAGGATCCCAATTTACACCGAGTATTTAAAGAAACTGCTCGCAGAGAAAAAAGCCTACTACTGCTTTTGTACCGAAGAAGAATTGGAAGCGGAAAGACAATCTTTACTCGCTCAAGGCATCGCACCGAAGTACTCCGGACGCTGCCGAGTGCTCAGTGAAAGTCAAGTAAAGGAGAAATTAAACAAAGGCGGGTCTCACGTCATTCGATTCAAAGTTCCGGAAACCAAAGTAAGTTTCAAAGATATTGTCCGCGGCAATATCCATTTTGACATGGGGTTAGCGGGGGATATGGTTATTGCCAAAGACATCGAACAACCCCTCTACAATTTTGCAGTTGTGGTAGATGACGCCCTTACGAAAATCACTCATGTGATTCGAGGCGAAGACCATTTATCAAACACTCCTAAGCAGATTCTCGTTGCGGAGGCCTTAGGATTTGAACTACCGGAATTCGCTCATCTGCCGATAATACTGAATCCAGACAGGAGCAAAATGTCCAAGAGATTTTCCGATACGGCTCTCAAGGACTATATTGGGAATGGCTATTTGAAAGAGGCTCTAGTGAACTTCCTCGCGTTCTTAGGCTGGCATCCCAAGGATGACACGGAAGTAATGACAATTGGCGAACTCATTAAAGAATTTGACCTGAAGAGAGTCCAGAAGGGCGGAGCCGTCTTCAATGTCGAAAAACTTAACTGGCTAAACGGTTATTACTTGAACAAGCTGGAAGCCAAAGAAATCATGGAAATGTCCAAACCTTTCCTCCCCAAGAACTGGAAACCGACCGAGCCGATGATTTCTTCCGTGAGGGGAAGAATTAGAACTCTAAGCGAGCTCAAGGATCTGGTGGATTTCTATTTCGAACTGCCGGACTATCATCCTAAAACATTGTCATTTAAAGAAATGACCTCCGAAAGCGTAATCGCCAATCTGGAAAAAGCGTCAAGTATAGTGGGAGAACTGAAGGATTTCGACAGGGAATCTTTGGAAAAGGCATTTAGCCTGGAGACCCAGCCAACGAGGGGAGAGATGCTCTGGCCGCTTAGAGTTGCTTTATCGGGAAAAACAGCTTCGCCGGGACCTTTTGAAATCATGGAAGCCTTGGGAAAAGAAGAAGTTTTGAAAAGGATTAGGACGGCCATTCTTAAAACCAAAAATGCTTAAACTGGTTTTAATAGTCATAATGGCGGCTTTTACGTCTCTACCGGCGCTTGGCGCGACTCCGGTTGACTTGCAAAAAGCCATTGAAGATAAGAATAACGAATTGGCCAATATTAGAAACCAGATAGAGCAGACCCAGGACAAGCTGTACCTGATCTCCGGTCAAAGCCGCACCTTGAATAAAGAAATTCAAAAACTGGATTACGCCTTAAACCAGTTAAATTTGGGAATCCGCTTGAGCCAAGTAAATATTGAGAAATTGACGCTGGAACTCGAATCCTTAAAAGGCAAAAAGGCAAAAACCGAAAAAAACATCGACATTACTAAAGAAGCTATTGCGCGGGTTCTTAGAGAACTGCAGCAGAAGGAGAATAGGAGTATAATCGAGATTTTTCTCAAAAATTCCACTTTAGCCGAAGGATTTCTGGAAATTCAGACACTAAACAACTTGCAGGGGAGTCTGACAGTCAATTCCGCGGAGCTTCATAAATTGAGTTCGGATCTTGGAGAAAACATAGATGAATCTACGAGAAAAAAAGCAGAACTTGAGATTGAGAATCGGAATCTGAAGAACCGCAAAGGCATAGCGTCAGACGAGAAAGAAGACAAAGCCAGTCTCCTGAAACAGACGAAAGATCAGGAAAGTCTTTATCAAAAACAGTTAAAGGATCTTGTAAACCAGCAAAACTTAATTGCCGACCAGATTGACGCGATTGAAGATGAACTGCGAAGGCAGTTGGGGCCCGGATTTGTGCCGCCGCGAATCACCGGATTTTTCAGCTGGCCTGTCCTTCTCACTCAATTTGGCGGAGCGGGACGCATTACACAGCATTATGGTGAGAGGTCGTATCTCTATCGAGGCAAGCCGCACAACGGTTTAGACATCGGAGCGCCAGTCGGAACTTTAGTATATGCCGCAGCCGACGGGCGAGTGATGAGAGTTGATAATAATGACAGAAATTCATGGAGAAAATATCAATATGGAAAATATATTTTAATCGAACATTCGAATAACATAAGCACCCTCTACGCGCATCTTTCAAGGCAATTAGTCAGGGAGGGCGATACGGTGAAAAGAGGGGACATTATCGGTTATTCCGGCAGTACTGGTTACGCCACCGGCCCCCATCTTCACTTGGGAACCTATCTTAGCAGTACCTTGACCTATCAGGTGATAGGGGCCGCCGCCGGACTTGTGCCTATCGGGGTGACCCTTAACCCGGAGAGCTATTTGTAGTATGATGTCTTTATGAACACAGACCCCACTCAAATCCTCGAGCAACTAAAAAATCTCTCAAATTCTGCGTTACCGCTCGTAAAAGCGTTGGGAAACCTGATGATTCTAATCATGGACTTCACTATCAAATTGATCAGGGAAGGGCTGTCCAAGTTTTAACCTGACGTATAATATACCTTTTACGTCATATACTAGATATACTAGTAGGTAAACCCTTTTTATGTATTACAACGATGATGAACATTTTAAAGGCACTAACGGCTATACCATCGATGGAGTTTGGTACCCCAGGGTCACAAGCATCGTGAACATCAAGGCCAAACCGGCTCTTTACAAGTATTATGCCGACCTTGATAATTTTGCCCAAGGGGAATCTATAAAAAAGCAGTCTGCCGATGAGGGAACCGCCGTTCATGAAGCGGCCGAAGCGGTTCTTATTGGAAAAGAACCTGAAGTTGATCCTTCAATTATGCCGGCCATAGAGGGTCTGAAAAAGTTCTTGGAAGAAAATAACGTTCAAGTTGATCCGGATTGGGTTGAGAAAAGAATTGTTCATTTTTCGGAGCGCTACGCCGGCACGATCGATTCATTAGCCTTAATTGACGGGAAATTTGGAGTTCTCGATATTAAAACTTCGCAGGCCATATACCGCGATTACGATTTGCAGACGGCGGCTTATTTTGCATCACTCTTGGACCAGTTTAAAAATTTGCAAACAAGGTGGATTTTAAGAATTGATCAGAATCAGGTTTGCCTAAAGTGCGGTGCGACTTTGAGAATCAAGGGCGGAAGAGAGAAAATCAAGCTGCCCTATAGGAACGGGAAGAAGATTGCCGATGACTGCGATCACGAATGGTCCCCTCTCCGAGGCGAAGTTGAGTTGAAGGAAATGCCCTACTGGCAGGATGATTATGCCGCCTTCTTGGGTGCCAAGAAGCTATGGGAGTGGGAAAACGATTATTGGCTGAAGAAAGTCGGCTACTTATAAATAGCAAGACCCCGGCGCAAGACCGAAGTCCTGCTCGGGGTCATCGAGGTACGGCCGCTTCTTTGGCTTCGCGGCGGGCTTGGAGTTCGTTCACGACCCTGAGGACAGTTAGCAGTTCCCCTCTCGGCAAGCCGAGGTCATCGAGGAGTGCTTCTGCCTCCTGTATGTCCTCCCTGTTGTGGACTGGGAGATCGGTAGTGAAACGCAGGAGACCCCACTCTCGCTCTCCTGGATCAGGATGAGGAGTTGAGATGACCAGCCGGTTCGGAACAGGAATTACTCCAGCCCTAGGCGCACTGAGCTCGGTCACGAGCCGATCGCCACTCCTTCGAATAAGAATGGCTGGCTCATGGGGGCGTCTGTAGAAAGTGGGGTTGGAGATGGCAATCGTGATTTCTTCTCCATCTTGAGAGAGAAGCATGGCTAGAGCCTCCCCGAGAGCTGACTCGTGCCAACGCTCCCCTTCTTCTTGCACGAAAATCGTCATCTTTAGTCTCTTTCTGACGCCTTAGCGCGTCCGCGGTTGTGAAGAACAGCGTAGAGATTCACTATACAATTTTATCCGGGAAACGTCAATTACTTGAGTTTTTCTCTATAACAATCGGCGCCGGATTCCAGTTCTTGGCTGACAAGTAACCTAAGCCAAAGGCTAAAGAAGTCACTAAGAAGATCAAAATACCTATTTTGACAGCCGGTTCACTTAATTTTTTCTTCCAAGTTGACAAAGCCATATGTTTGCTTTATTCTATCATTGTTATTTTAGTTAGCGAAGTTATGGCCCCCGCCTGCGCTAAAGCTTCGGCGGGGTGCTCATTTTTATAGATAAAGCTTCGCTTTATATAAAAATGGCACATACCAAATCAGGCAGTTCAACCAAATTAGGCCGAGAATCGGCCTCCCAGCGGCTGGGAGTTAAACTCCAGGACGGCCAAACCGTTAACCCCGGCCAAATTATCATTCGCCAAAGAGGCAGTCAGTATCTGGCGGGAGCGAACGTCAAAGTCGCGGGCGACGACACACTATATGCCGGCAAAGCCGGAGTCGTAAAATTTCTGTCCAGAAAAAAAATTCGCTTTGACGGGAAACCAAGATACGTGAAAGTCGTGTCAATCCTTCGGGGAGCTCAGGATTGAGATTTTAATATTGGCTGTCACTCCCCTGCCCAAGTCTAATAGAACTTGTGTGGTTCCTAAGATCTTTAAGGGTCTTTCCAATTCAATTTTACCTTCGTAGCCCAGAGATTTTAGTTTCTCCTCAATATCCCCTGCCTTTACTGACCCGAAAGCAGTCCCCTTCACATCTGTCTTAAGACTGAAAACAATCGGGTTTGAGCTGAAATAATCTTCCAGTTCTTTGGCGTGGACTTTCAACGCTTCGGTGTGAGCTTGATAGGTCTTTTTCTCGGTTTCAAGCTCATTGAGGATTTTTTCGGTGGCAATTTTGACTAACCCCTTCGGAATCAGAAAATTTCTGGCGTAACCGTCGGCGACGTTTTTAACGTCGTACTTGTGTCCAAGTTTCTTTATGTCTTGTAGCAAGACAATCTTCATATTATTTTAAGAGAGGCGTAATGACCTCTACCGCCTTATCAAGTTGCGGGTCTCTATCGGCTTTTATATCTTCTTCCGTAAGCTTGATTTCATAATCCGGTTTCAAGCCGTTTTTGTCTATCAGTTTTCCGTCGGGCAAAAGCCAGTGAGCGATGGTTATTTTGAGCGTGGAGCCGTCGCTCAACGATTCAATGTCTTGCACGGTTCCCTTGCCGAAACTTTTCTCGCCGACAAGTTTAATTCCCCGATTGACTTTCAGGGCTCCGGCTAAGATTTCGGAGGCTGAAGCCGAACCGCCGTTTATGAGAATGACGACTGGCGTATCTTGAAGCAACTCATTGCCTCGGGCTCTAAAAAGCTGGATCTGGCCGTCAGCCGATTTCTGTTTTACTATCACCTCGTCTCTCTTCAAAAACCAGCCGGCTAAATTGACGGCCACGTCGAAGAACCCGCCCGGGTCGTTTCTCAAATCTAGAATTACGCCCTTCATTCCCCTATTCATGCCGTCCGATACGGCGTTATAAAAAAGCCTTTCAGAATTGTTGTTAAAGCCGTAAAGCTGGATATGAAGTATGCCCTTGTCCATCATTCTCCAGTCTAAGGTTGGAGTTTGTATCTTGTCCCTGACGATTTCCACTTTCTTTGGCTTATCGTAACTGTCTCTAAAAATTGTAAGTGTTACTTTGGTGCCAATTTCACCTCTTATTTTTTGAACTGCCTCATCAACGCTTAAATCGATCGTTAAATCATCATTAATCTTCAGGATTTTGTCTTTCGGCAAAAGGCCGGCCCTTTCGGCGGGAGTGTTCTTCAAGGGCGCGATCACTATCAGCTGTCCTTTTTCCATCCCGATTTCAGCTCCAATGCCGCCGAAGCTGCCGCCCACATCCTGACTGAATTTTTTTGCCTCATCGGGGGTGAAAAATGAAGTGTTGGGATCGCCCAATGAATTAGTGAGCCCCCTAATGGCGCCGTAGATGAGTTTTTGGTTATCGGATTTATTGCCGTCAACATAGTTTTCTTTTAATTTATTCCAAGCCTGCCAAAAAATGTTAAAGTCGCCCCTCACCTCTCCGGGTTGGTCGATGCTTGTTACTCCTCCAATCAGGATATTCTTGGTTTGGCTGAATCCTTTTTGATAACCGAAGTAGTAAGCGCCGGCTGCGGCTCCCGCGGCTACGAAGAAGGATAGAACGGCGGCTATTGAGATAAGGGCGGATTTTTTCAGAAATTTTCGCATTAAGCTGAATTTTAATGAAATTCTGATATAATGGCAATAGTATGGACTATCTTGAAATGCTTAAGGAAAGGGCCAAGAAGTCCAAGGTCTACTCGCCTCACCAGATGACCGGCCTGATGTTGGCCGAGATACTGGGCGACGAAAAGCATAAGTCGCTTTATATCAAGTTGGCCAAAAAATACCAGGCGGATAAACTCTTAACGCTCGCGAAATCGGTTGCCGGGAGAAAAAATGTCAAAAACAAAGGCGCTTATTTTATGAGATTGCTCTACGATGGTAAAGATTTTAACGGTTCAAAATAAGAAGGAAGAAAAGTTCTTGAGAGGCAAAGCCAAAACCTTTGATTTCGAAAAGTTCAGGAAAAAGGATATTCAAGAACTGATAAAGATGATGAATCGCGCCATGGTCGAGGAGAGCGGTATCGGTCTCGCCGCTAATCAGATTGGATTTGATTTCCGGATTTTTGTTGCGAGGGTGGAGAGAAAATTCTACGCTGTCTTTAATCCCAAGATAACAAAATACTCAAAGGAAGCGATAAGCGCCGAAGAGGGATGTTTAAGCGTTCCCAATGTTGCAGGAGACGTCTTACGTCCCGAGAAAGTTACTCTGGAGGGTTATGACCGTAACGGCAGGAAGATTAAGATCAAGGCCTGGGGAGTGCTGGCGAGAGTCTTTCAGCACGAAGTGGACCATCTGAACGGCAAGTTATTTATCGACAGAGTAAAAAGGGAAAAATGATAAATTATTATGAATTACATTTTTTTTGGAACTCCGAGGTTCGCCTCAATAACTTTAGGGAAACTAATTAAAGCCGGGCTCATTCCCAGAGCCGTAGTTTGTTCGCCGGATAGGCCGTTCGGTAGAAAGCAAGTTATCACTCCCCCGCCGGTTAAGGTTTTAGCCGGAGAATCCGATATAGAAGTTCTCCAGCCCGAAAAGATTGACGATGAGTTTCTAAACAAGCTGAAGGGAATCAATGCCGATTTTTATGTTGTCGCCGCTTACGCGAAAATACTGCCCGAAAGTTTGCTGAAAATGCCGAAACTTGGGGTTATCGGAGTCCATCCCTCCCTCTTGCCCAAATTCAGAGGCCCATCCCCTATCCAGTCGGCAATCTTGTCTGGTGAAAAAGAAACGGGCGTATCCTTGTTTCTATTGAATAAGAAAATTGACAATGGCCCCGTCCTTTCCCAATGGAAAATAGAGATTAGCAATGATAATTATGAAGTCTTGGAGGAAAAACTGGCCCTTCTTGCCGGCGATTTGCTTGTCACGACTTTGCCGCAATTGGCCGAAGGCGGGGTTGAGGCAAAGCCGCAGAATGATAACGAAGCCACTTACACGAAGAAATTTGAAATTCAAGACGCCTATATTGAGCCGAATGATTTAGAAAAGGCCTTGAATGGCGATTATGAGAAAGCCTTGGAGATTGACCGCAAGGTGAGAGCACTAAATCCCGAACCAGGCGTGTGGACGGATAGAGACGGGATAAGGACAAAAATCTTGGAGACGAAAATAGTTGATAATCGGCTGAAATTAACTAAAATTCAGGAGGCAGGCAAAAAGCCTGTTTTGTTAACATAGATTGCCGGGTAGTGTAGTGGTAGCACGTCGCTCTCTGGAAGCGAAAACCGGGGTTCGAGTCCCTGCCCGGCAGCCACAGCAAATTTATGCCCGCTCCAGCACCAAAGGTTGACAACAAGAAAGAATGGGGAGTAATCCCGCTCGTAATTATCTGGGCGGTTTTTCTTTGGAAGATTTTTTCTCTGTTTACGGAGCCTGTTCCTCACGAAACCGATGTCCAAAGATTGACGAAGTTTTTGGTGGTTGCGAAAATTCAAAATAATCTCCCCGCCATGAAGGAAGCCATTCCGCAGAGACCTGGATTCCGGGAGTTCGAATTTATTCAGGGTGACTTTAATTATCGCGACAGTCAGACTGGATTCTATAAACTGGCCGGCCAGGAAGTAGTAAGATTTCGTGAAAAACCTTTCTGGGTTATGTCCTATCAAGGACGGATGGCCGATAAATATGAGGGCAGCCTGGAGTTCACCGGCAAAACCATTGTTTTCCTTAAGGAAGCGCTGACAAAGATTCAGCTGCAAAAGCCTATGAGAGGCCCCGATAATTACAGGAAGGACGACTTTGAATATAGGAACAGTGTCGAAGGAAACGTCGCTCGTTTCAGGGGCACCGACCGAGTTCTCTACAAAGGCGAGGAAGTTTTTACTGGTGATTATACGGGTGGACTAATCGCGGATAAGTAACTACAATGTTAAATAATGCAGGAATCTCCAGATTCTTTTAGGAGAGAGCAAAGCGAAGTCAGGAATTTCGGTCCCGATTTTTACCGCGAGTGCGGCGAACCGATGGCGCTCGAATATCTGCACAGAAATGTCCCCAGCGTCGCTCACGTCTGGTGGTCAGAGGGCGACTTAGGAGATAAAGGCAAGGAACTTGATCAGAAGCGAGGCATTGACGGGTTCCTTGAACTTCACTCGCCCTCCGGCGATAAGCTTTTCTTAGGTATTCAGATTTCCTGCGCCGATCTTCAGAACCCTGAGGTTCGGGAAAGGCTTCACAGGGAGTTTAGAAACTGGATGGCACATCCCATATACGAGATTGACGGCGAGGCTGAAGATCTGGGCGCTCACAAGGGCGACAAAATTCCCACTGTTTTCTTCCATATGAATGCAGCTGACGTGAATAATGCATGGGAAAACACTTCGGGCAAACTGGGAAGAGCTGAAGAAAAAAGAAAAGTTGCGGAAGAGGCATCCTCCGCCATACCCAATAATCCAAAATACTTAGCAGGTGTGCTCTCTAGTATAATGATGAGCCTTGATCAGATAAAAAAATTGAGGCCAGATTTGGCGGCTATCTTAAAACAATATCAAGAGGTTCTTGCAAGAGAAGAAAGAAGAATCCTTGAACCGGCTGCGGCATAAAAATGGGTAAATCTGATGCTGAACACCGTCGGCATCCTGCCAATTGTAAAACCAAAAGAACCATCGCAAGGATGATTCTTTTAGTGGTTGGTAATTCGTAAGCCGGATTCTGTATCTCGATAGTAATTTATCTAAGCTCCTCGATTACTCTCGGAGTCAAGCGGTACTCTCCGACCGAGGTCGGAGCGCGACCTTGCACCCAGTAAGGATTTAGCCGTTTCATCTCCGCTTTCTTATCCCTATAGCGGAGCTAAGCCTTCTAGCTTGGGATCGGGCTCTCCCTCACCTTTCGGTTCGGGACGTTACTGTTCGCACCTCTGTCCTTTCGGACGACGGCCGTTAGCCGCTACAAATGCCGATTTTGCCCACCGCAGGTGTCGCAAAATCGTGCATCCTGAGCAGCGTCGAAGGATGTCCCTCGACAAACTCGGGACGCTCAATTTTGTAAACGTCTGCGGCGGACAAAATTGGCGGGTGTCCGGACTTTCCTCTCCAGTCCTGCTTCAATAAAAAGAGCTGTCGTAAATTGGCGTATAAGAAGCGGGATTTGGAGCTACTATCTGAATTACCAACCAGAGCCATTGTATCACAACTTTAGTGTATTTTCAAGATATTGCCAAGGATTGCTTTATATCATTTATTTGCTATCTTTATGGTAGTTCCTTAGGGATTGTGGGGTTTCTGAAGTCTAGGAGGAGATCGACATGACGGTTGTTGTCCTAGAGCAAGGTACTCGCGTTGTGCTCCCCTTTGACCTCGAAGGGGTGATGCGTTTCGCGCCACCGGAATTGCTCATCGAGCGTTTCGCCAAGGAGCATGACATCTCTGAGGCAGATGCTCGAGAGCAGTTCGATGAGGTCAAGAAGTTCCTAGCGATCTGCGCCAGTAACCGCTCACGCAGCTTCGCCCCGAGCAAGCATCTGGATGACATGTGGCACGCTTTCGTGCTTTTCACCTCGGACTACTTCCGCTTCTGCGGCATGATCGGCGGATACATCCACCACCGGCCGACCCGCGAGGTGATGCACGACAGCTACGCCAACACCTTGGAAGTGATGCCAAAGATGTTCGGTGGCATCAACTCCAAGTGGTGGAAGGTCCGCTCGGCGGCCGACTGCGACGGCGGAACCTGCGAGAACTACTGCAGCGACGCACCGAACCCAGACCCCAAGAACTGACAAGCAGTCCAGCGGACATAAGATCCCCATCAATCCCATCTTAGCGGAAGGTCTCGGCGGTAAACTGCCGCCGAGACCTTCTCCACTTTTAATCACTCTTCTTGGCTATTAAATCAAGGACCCAATGCTGGTGTAGTCCAATTGGCGGATGATTGTCCTTTACTTTATAATGACTAAATTGGATAATCTGAAAATTAGAGAATTTATTTTTTAAGGCTGTTGGTGTTGGATGATAGCCTTTTCCGCGATGAGCATTCCTGTTGCTGAAGAGTCTAAGGAATATTACGCCATCATCAGCTAAAGAATTCTTTATCCGATTTATTAACAAGACCGCCCTTTTAGGGGGCAGAAAATGAAAAGTATTCAAAGCAATAATTAGAACATATTTCTTTTTCGGCCAACTCGAGATACTCAAATCTACAACCCCGGAAGAAATTTTTCTTCTTATTTTAAGATTCTTAATTCTTCCTTTAAGACAATTAATGGCTTCTTTTCTCCGGTCTAAGGCTACTACCTGGAAATTATGCTTGGCAAGAAAAATGCTATTGCCACCGCAACCGCAACCAAGGTCCAATATCACTCCGCTTCTTTTTAGATTAGGAACTAACTCTTTAAGTGTCGGTGCGGGTTTCCACCCCCATTTAAATTTCGTCATAACAAAACCCAGAAAAACTACTATTCTGAATTACCAACCAGAGCTTTTATACCACAGAGTTAAGACTTTTTCAAGCCCTGGTTTAGAAAGCAACGGCCAACCCGAAGAAGTTGAACATTGATTTGAAGAGTGATGTCGGGTTTACTTCCTGGAATTGAATCTTAATCACTTGAATGGTGGCTTGGTAAGAACTGGGACCTCCGGCATTGGTGCAGGTGAGTCTGTAAGTAGTCCCCGTTGTCGGGAAGACCTCTTTAGTCCCGGAGTTCGAAACATCAGAGACGAAAGTGAAGGAACCTGTTCCCTCTTTCTTATCAATTAGACAGCTCGATGGCGATGAGCATGACCAGCTCAAAGTTGATTTGTCGCCTGGGTTAAAGACATTTTGAGGATTGGCAGAGAGACCGCCGCTGCATATTGGCGGAGGTGGAGGCGGTGGAGCTGGTGGAGTCGTTGCTGGTCCACCGCCACCTCCACCAGCGCCACCGGGACCAGTCACGCCTGGAGCATTACAAGCTTCGTATCGGGTAGCCTGGCAAGGGCTGCAATTGGTGGTCTTACAAGTTCTGGTTTGAGTGCCGCAAGAAGGACCTGTCCAGGGCCCGCAAGTATCATCGTCGCCGGGACTGCTGTGGCAGTAATCGGGAAAGTTAGACGCGGAGCAATTCTGTAGAATGGCCGCATAACCAAAACCCGGAATGTAGGAAGACGAGTAACATCCCCATCTTTCGTTTCCGCATTTATTGCCGCCTAGCGGCTGAAACCAGGTCGAGTTGCAAGCTTGAGACTGGCTGGTCCCACAGGCGCGGCTGGTTATGGTTACCGGTCCACAGTAATTGTTACTTTGGTCGTAACAGCCCTCTATGCCAGATGTCTGGCTGCAGACAAATCTTACTGATCCGTTGGGCAGTTCTATCTCATCTCTTTCGATGCATGTTCCCGCTGGCCAGTAGGTGCCTCCTCCCTGGCACGAAGTGGGACACCGGTAATCTTTAAAAATAGCAGGGCCGGAGGAAGGAGAGGCAGGAGAGGCGGGAGGTGGTGGAAGTGGAGGCGGTGGAGGGGCGCCACAGGATGTGGTAGTAAATTGAGGTACAAGACCACTAAAAGTTACGCAGGTTTGTAACCCACCGAGGCAAGGCGAACACCAGCCAGTGGTTGGTCGAGGAGTTGTGGGCGGTGGTGGAGTTACACAATTAGGCGGAGTACCTGTCTGTCCAGCCGGACAAGTTGTGGGTTGAGGGCAAGTTAATCCCGGTCCGGCGGCCGGCAAACCAGTGGCTGGATCATTGCTATAGACTTGGTTGTTCCCACATCCACCTTCAGGAGGAGAATACGGGTCTAAGTTCACCTGATAAGCAGGAACCGGCTGACTGCCATTACAACAAACCTTGTAGGGATTGCCGACACTGCCGTCACAATAGCCAAAATTTAATTTTGATGCATCGTTCCCATAAGGTGGGCCATTGTATTTATCAGCAGTAGAGTAAATATTGGAAAGTCTTATGAAGGAATAGGAGGTTGTGATAATACATAGACTGGTAGTATCACATTCCCAACTCCTTGGATCGAAAAGCGGGTTGGGTTCAAATGTCCATTCAATTATTTCTTCAACATCGTACCTTGACCATAGATCAGGCTTTATAGTATTGCCAGTATCATAATAAAAACCGCAATCTTTATTAGAATAACATCCCCCGGCATTATAGATCGTATCGGTTGTATTACACTGACCTATATTCTTAGGAGGCAATGTATAAGTATCAGCATTAGCAAGATTAACAAAACCGAAAGTAGCCAATATAAAGAAAAAGGTAATTACTATTTTATATAAATAATTCATCTTATACTTTACTTAAGTAGCATTTTAAAAAAGTTTTCCACGAACCCAGTGTCCGGAGAGCCGAACTGCTTTGAAGCGACGGCAACGAAGTTGTAGTCACCGGCTTCTGCAACGATGGCTCCAGTGGTCCTGCCGACCAACTGGCCCTTCTTGACTGGACCAGAAGAGACGGTAAGCTCGACTGGAGACATAGCTACGAGAAGCGTCTTGTGCAGGTAATCCCCGTCCGGAGATACGTAGACGACCATCTGACGATATCCGTCGCCGCTCTTCGAATATTTCACAGAAGAGCTTGCGACATAACCATCAAACGGTGCGAACAACGGTGTCCCAGCGGGAAGCTTAAAGCCTGCAAGGAAACCGAGGACGGTGTCGCCAGTTCCGCAGTATTGCTGTTCCAGCACCAAACAGGTGCCGGGCTTTTTAGCAAAAAGATTTGAAATCTCACTTCTGATTGGATTTCTTAATAAAAAGAAGATTACCCCAAAAATAAAAATCGCCAAAAAAAATATTGAATATTTTCTTATCCCAGAAAGATTCACTTTTGAATGATTGTAACACATAATAACACAAATGAAGAGGCCCCAGCAAACGCGCTGGGGCCTCCTCGCGCGATTGTTACGCGAGGAAAAAGCTTCGCCTTTCGGCTTAGCCCTACTTGCGAAGGAGCTCTGCGGAGAAGCGATCCACGAACCCAGTGTCCGGAGAGCCGAACTGCTTTGAAGCGACGGCAACGAAGTTGTAGTCACCGGCTTCTGCAACGATGGCTCCAGTGGTCCTGCCGACCAACTGGCCCTTCTTGACTGGACCAGAAGAGACGGTAAGCTCGACTGGAGACATAGCTACGAGAAGCGTCTTGTGCAGGTAATCCCCGTCCGGAGATACGTAGACGACCATCTGACGATATCCGTCGCCGCTCTTCGAATATTTCACAGAAGAGCTTGCGACATAACCATCAAACGGTGCGAACAACGGTGTCCCAGCGGGAAGCTTAAAGCCTGCAAGGAAACCGAGGACGGTGTCGCCAGTTCCGCAGTATTGCTGTTCCAGGACGAGGCAGGTGCCTGCCTGTCCGGGTCGGTTCTCGGGAGTGGGACTCGGTGCTGGTGTTGGGCTCGGCGTGGGCGTCGGCGACGGAGTAGGAACTGCCGTCGGAGCCGGCGTCGCAGTCGGGATTGCCGTGGTCACGGGGGTTGCGGTCGGTGTCGGTGCGGCGACGACTGCAGATGCGTCTCCAGAACTCTTCGGGAACACTGGGAGCACTGCCACCACCACGAGCGAGACCACACTAATGGCCACGATCGTGAAGATGGTAAGAGTGAAGAGTGCCAGCCGCGGCAACTGCCACGGGAAAACGATCGCGGCGGGAGCGTGTGTAGTGTGCTCGGTGCGGGTGGTAGCCATGCTACTCACCTCCTTCCTATGCTATGTCAAGGTGCGAGACTTTTACTGCTGATTAAAAGTTAGCACAGTTTTTCTAAAAAGTCAAGCATTTCCAGAATTTAAAAGTCCCTCTAAGGGAATGCGTTGAGGGAGGCTCTGTGGGGACAGAGCCTCCCTCGCGTGATGATGAGACGGCCAAAGCCGTCTCCCAGATGGGATGAGGAAATGACAAGGTGTTTCAGCGGCTCGCGCAGTAGGCTGAGACTATCGCCACGGCGAAGAGCACGAGCGTGAAGATGACGAAACAGCCGACGACCTGGAGATAGCGCCAAAATTGCGATATTGGATTCACCTCCCCCACCTTGCCAAAACCTCTGAAAGAACGGCGCTAGTTTCACAATAGCGAGGCGGGAAAAATTGTCAATTTTTAAAACAATGTATCCAACGTCCTATTCACCAACCTATCCGCTTCCCTGTTTTTATCCCTGGTGACGTGGATAAAATTAACTTTCTTAAAATCCTGCTTCAAGTTCCAGATTTCTATAAAAAGCGGCTGGAGTTCTTTTCCCTCGATTTTGTATAAGCCATTTAATTGTCGAGATAAAAGCTCACTATCACTTCTTACCTCAACTTCCATTTCTTTGGTTTTCTTCTTCCCTAAGAGCTGCTTAGCTTTTTTCAGAGCAAAAATCACCGCTTTATACTCGGCCACATTATTGGTAGTCCTACCGATTTGCTCGCCGTACATCTTTTCACCAACGACTACGCCGATAGCCGCCGGCCCCGGGTTACCTCTGGCTCCCCCATCGGTATAAATTATTAGTTTTTTGTCTTGAGCTGATTTAATCATAATTTAACTATTCGCCTATTCGCGCGAATTAGAGAAGGATAAAATAGTCTTTAGAATTCTTCCCGCTTTAAGTAATGGATTAGAGCATGACGAATCGCAGTGGTAATAAAAGGTTTTCTCCATTGGATAATCTCGCCGACATATTTGGTGAGATTATCATTACTAAGTTTAAAGTACTCCCGTACGTAATCACTAAGATTTAGATTTTTCTTCAGAACCTCCTGGTGGAATTTAGGCAAGAGAAAGCGGTCTGATGTGTGCGAAATAGTATTGCCTTGTTTATCAACTATTGAAGCCCAGCAAAACACTTCGTATTTCTTATCTTCATTAAGATCATAGCCTACTTCAACGCCGATTGCAAAATCTGCTTCTGGATTTTTTAGAAGCGCCTCCTTAGCGCGATTAATTGAGCCTCGCTTAGTCTCGAGAGATGTCATCGGTTGGTCAGCAACTCCACTTTCAACTTTTGCGGCAAGAATATTGGCTTCCAGTCCGAGTTCAGTCAATATCTCTTTCAAGTAATTAATTTTCTGGTCATAAGTCGTACCGACAGCAATGTTTAAAAGCTTCATTTTATTATTTTCCAAGGCAATTTTTGACCAAGGGGAATCGCAAAACCAGCGGCGCCCTTGTGGCCTCCACCGCCGAACCTTTCAGCGATTTTAGAGACATCAACTTTGCCGTTAGAGCGAAGAGAAATCATGATATTGTTGCTTTGGAGATACCAGACGATTCCAATCGGTGGTTCCTTTTTTGCCAAGAGATGACCGATTTCTGATCGGAATATCGGCGCATTAACCGCCAGCGTGCGATAGCCAGCAAATTTAACTAGAGTGGCATTTTCCAGTAACCGACTTATGAGTTCGTCTTGATATTTCAGAATTTCCAAACCTTTTTCTATAAACTTTTTCCTTGAAGCTGGGCGTTCAATCGTCTTCAATAGCTTACTGAAAAGCTTAAAGTTGTAGTTAAACATCTGCATATAGGAAGAGATTTCTTTGGCTCCTCGCAATTTGAATTTCCAGAGATCATTATCCTCGATATATAATAGTAACTTTGGCGTTTTTTTCTTTGGGTGGAAGTACTTCCAAGCGATAGTTGCGCCAGAATGGTTTAGGGCATAACGGTATTCATGAGCTAATTTTGTCGCTTTCTCTCCGCTTATATGATGGTCGAGGGCAACCACTTTGTTATAAGTCACAAGTTTTTCCATGACTTCTGGGTATTCGTTCTCCGGGAAACTGAAATCAATTACATAAATCTCGCGGTTTCTAAGCCCCGAAACTACTTTGTCAGCAGTTCCGTCATGATTTAACCCAATGTATGAAGCTCTTTTGCCAAACTTTTTCCAGGCCGCCCAAGCGCCGCCAAAGCCGTCCCAGCAATCGCCGTGGTATAAGACAACTATTTTCTTCATTTCCTTAGGTATTTTAGGGCTGGCAGTTTCTTGCCGGCCAAGTATTCTAACATCGCTCCCCCGCCGGTTGAGATAAAATTGATTTTTTTCTCTAAACCGAGTTTAACAATAACTTCGGTGGTCTCCCCACCTCCCACAACCGAGAAGCCCCTTGATTCCGCAACCGCTCTCGCTATGCCGTAGGTTCCCTCTTCAAAGCCGGGCTTTTCGAATAACCCGACCGGACCGCCCCAGACGATTGTTTTCGCGTTATTTATAATTCTTTCATAATTTTCCAAAGTGTTGGAGCCGATATCCAAGATTCGGCTCTGGTCTATCTTGAAATCCATTGGCAGGATAACCTTGCTGTTCCGACTAAGCGCTTTCGCGGTTCTTACAAGCTCTTTCTCAAATATCGATTTGCCGATGGGGAATCCTCGGGCCTTAAGAAAGGTATTGGCCGGCCCGCCGCCTAAAAGAACCGACTCCACTTTCGGCAACAGGTTTTTAATGACACCGATCTTATCGGTCATCTTTAAGCCTCCTATTATCAAGACCACTGGTTTTTTAGGCTTTTTAAGAACCTTGTTTAAGTTTTTGATCTCTTTCTTGAAAGTCGGTCCCAAACGGCTGGGCAAGAGTTTTGAGACGCCGACAGTGGAAGCGTTCTCTCTGTGACTGGTTGCGAAATCGTCGTTCACGTAAATGTTTCCCAAACTTGATAGCTCTCTGGCCAGTTTCTCGCTGTTTCTAATCTCGCCCGGCAGGAATCTTAGATTTTCAAGCAAAAAAATACTGCCTAGGGGTGCAGAAGATATTTCCTGTCGAATCGCTTGGAAGTTGAATTTGGGTAAAAAGATAACTTTCTTGTTAAGTTTTTTAGATAAAATCGCCTGAAATGGTTTAAGGCTTAGGTTCTTTTCAAATTTTTTTGGTCTTCCTCTATGGCTAAGAAGGACAATTTTGTTGTTCTTTTTTGTGAGAGACTTTATGGTCTGAACTGCGGCTTGGAGTCTCGGTGAAGCTTCTAAATTCTCCCCCTCGATATCCAAGCTGACTCGCAAAAGATAAATCGTCATTCGCTAAATTATACACCAAAAGAATGGTTCGGCTAAGCTCACCATAAACCCAAACCCCGCCTTACGGCGGGGCTCGAGCCAACAAATTGGAGGGAATCCTCAGTCGATATCGTCGCTAAGGATTGCCATAACACTCACTCTGCCAACATTATACGGTTTTTTAAATAAAAGTCAAGAGAAATTTTCAAAATCTGGTGCCCGAGGGAGTGGGCTTGTGGCGGGCCCACTCCCTCCTTGGGCATGGATGTGAGCCGGAGAGGCAGGAGGGTCGGTGGTCCCGCACTCAATTGCAGATCACCTCTACCCTCCAGCTCATCCCCGGTTTTGCACGCACCTAGGCCTAGAGAGTCTGGGAGGAAGGCCCCTTTCTCGTCTTTGGTCATCAGTGCTTCTTGGGACGTTGTTCACCTCAACGCCTTGCAGTGCAGGATGTGACACGCTAGTCGCGGTCTGAGTACCAGTTGCGATACCCGGTAATCAGACCTCTGTTCAGCGCAGAGACTCGCTTGTCCGCCTTATCTCTCGTGTAGCAGGCTTCCGCAGTTCCGAATCTCTCACTGTGACAGTTGTCGCAGAGAGGTCCTAACACCTCCTATTTCCCATCCGGTCCTTGAAGAATCAGAAGAGGTGGCAGTACTGGGAACCGGAGATTGTCCCCGCAGCTCTGACAGAGGCGCTCGGAGGCGCCCCGCTTTGTCGTCTGGATCGCCATGGCGGTTCGCCCCCTCTCTTTCAACACTTTTCTGCTAGGCAAGAAAAGATTTCTGTAATTGCACAAACCCTTTCCTGCCCAGCAGTTAGCGTCACATCCAGAGACGTTAAAGAACAGTGTAATTAGCCTAGAAGTATAATAAAAACTTGGGTTTTGTCAAATCATTTCTTAAAGACCACAAACTTATAGCCGACGAAATTCCAAGCAAGCGAGAGCAAGGTTGCGGTCAAAGCCCCAAGATTGGCAAGCAGATTAGGAGATATATCCCACCCCCCGCCCAAGACATTCACAATAAAAGAAGCGCTGCCGACATTTATTCCGAAGCCGACGAGACTGACGACCAAGAATTGGACAAACTCTTTCCCGCCCTCTCTTTCTTGAGAGTCAAAGGTCCATTTTTTATTCCAAAAATAACTATTAACAACCGCAACGGTAAAAGAAATTCCTTTGAAAAGCGAATATCCGGAACCGCTCGAGACGCCGCTTAGAAATATAAGACTGTTTAATGCGGCAAAGTCCAAAAAGGTGTTAAGTCCGCCGATGACCGCAAACTTGGCTAATTGCCAGAAAATGGGAAAGAATTTAGCCAGGAAGTTTGCCGCCAAAAGGCCGATTAAAGTGAGAATCGGCAGAAGCACGACAACACCAAGCTGAAAAGGTAAACCTCCTCCAAGAGAAAGATTGCTTGTTATGGGCAGTGACAAAATCCCGATAAGAACTCCAGCCAAGGCGCCGACAACAAAGTCTCTTCTCGTCATCTATAGAGTGCCGATTGATCCGTAAACTAATCCGAAAATGACCATCAAGATTATTGCACTTGCAAAGATTTTGGGAATAAGTTTATTCAATTTCATAGGTGACACTGACTTGTACGGTTACTTCCTGGGTGCCCAGCTCGATTGTCGGGAGCGGTGTTTTAGCAAAATCCCCTCCTCCGCCCAACGCTTCAGCTCGATAATAAGGAACTGGGCCGCCTTGAAATTCAGAGAAATTAACTAACCTCTTAATCCGTACTCCATTTTCAAGGGCCATAACATTGGCTTTAGCCTTGGCTTTTTCGAAAGCCTGCTTTCTTGCTTCTCCCAAATATTTTTCAGGATCTTCGATGCCAAAAGAGGGACCGGTTATTTGATTCACGCCTGAATTGGAAAGTCCGCCCAAGATTTTGGCGACTTTGCTTAAATCTCGGATTTTAACCGAGGCGGTTTGAGTTAAAGTGTAGCCAGTAATGTAAGACTTACGGGTTTTTTCATCATATTCGTAGCGGGGCGAAAGATTATAATTGGTGGTCTTTATGTCTTTCGCATCCACCCCCAAGGATTTAACGAAATCAATGGCTTTAGTCATTTTGTCGTTATTATCGACTTGAAGCCTCTCCGGATCAGAACCTTCGGAAACTACCGAGAAAGAAACATTGGCAATGTCCGGCACAACCGTTGCCTTGCCGTCGGCCGAGACCGTAAACGACCTCACTGGATAAACCGAACCACTCCACTTGTTAATGGCCGACAAGGAAACCAAACCGACCAAAATTAAAACGACCAAGAAAATTTCCTTTAGTTTTTGATATATTTCCATATCAAAATTTTACCTTATTTATTGAATTCTGTATACTTTTCGTACTATTCGCCAATTCGCGCGAATTAGAGATATGAATTGGGGCTTGTAGATTCCCGGTTTTAGGAATTTAGCTTTTTCTGAAAATTAAAGTTGGTCATTGCCCAAACCCTTGCCAAATTAAAACTCCTGTAAGAATAACTAGTGCTAAAGTCAAAACGGCCATAACTATACTAGAAAATCTGGTGGATTTGTTTAAATCCTTAACAGAATCTCTTAATTCTCGAATAGCTTCGTTATCAGGGCTATCGGGGACCGGAGTGAAGAAACTCATTTACTTATTATCCAATCATTTCTTCGGCCTTTTGTTTAGTTTGGAAATTCTTCTGGATTACTCCTTTTTAACTGTTCAATACATTCAATAGATATAACCGAACCACCTTTCGGATTTATCTGCGATAAGTCATTCTGCCTCAGCATATTGAACAGAAACCTCCAAAGTTTTTGTTGAATCTCATTCAAACCTGGTGGCATTAGAGTTTTAAGTTCCATATTCACAATGCTTCTCATTACTTCCTTTTTCATATTTTAATTCCTCAGGTTGAATAGATATCGATAAGTTTGTTAAGTATTTCTGCGCGTACTGCTTCATACTTTTCAGTTATCTGAACCGACGGATTTTTATAGGTATAGTAAATTTCTTTTTCTTTAAGATAATGTTTGATTGTCGACAATTTTTTATACTCATTTATGTTATCAATGAGATTCACAAGACGGTTAATTGACAGGTCCTGCTCTTTCCTAGCTTTATTTAACACCTTAGCTCTTAAATCATTATTCTGTGTTATTAACGAAACAAAAATCAAATATTTTCTTATAAGACGATTTTCTTCGTTTGATTGCAAATAGTGATTTGCTACTTTATCGATATCATCGTGCCTATAACGATAAAAAAGTAAACAAGCCAACGCTCGAGCATAATCCGAAAGGGGTTTGTAGTCGTTTTTCTTAAACAGAATATTATCCGCTAATATTTTTATCTTATTTTTTACATTTGGAGAATAGTTCTGGGGGTCGATAATTAATAAAAGTTCGAGTAAACTCGTCTCGGTAGCGGGATAAAGATTCTCTTCTGAATAGAGATACTCAATAATGCCACTAATTACACTATTAAATTTTTTCTCCGCTTGAGTCCTGAGAAGATATTTACTTAGTTTTGTGTTGCTTCCCGTAAAAAGGATAGGATGATCAATAATATGTTTTTTTATTTCTGAAAAAAGAAAGTTAGATTTTGTATATGCTGCGAGAGAATAAAATCGTTTGAGTATTTTTATCCAATTTTTATATTCATCTTTCCTTTCTCTTAAAAGCTTTTGATAGTATTTTTGGATCGCTTGAATATCTCCGGAAACTTTTTGTCCTTTGCCTAATTTAATCAAAACTTTTTGTTCTAATTTTGACAGTTTTTTATTTTCCGCAAAGAAGAGTTGCTGCTTTGCGACCTTACGATTAAAAATTGTAGTTTTCTCAATACTGGATACCAGGTTTAAACGCCTTAAGGATTCTGTAATGCACCTTAATGCCTTCTTACCAGTAACCTCTGAATTCACTGCAATAGACATATCATCTACAAAGCGATAAAACTCAGCATCATGCATTCGGCAAAAAGTTCGCATTTCGCCATCGTGTAAGTGTAAAAAGTAATATGCCAGCACACGAGAACAATCGATATCTTCTTGAAGAAGGCCTGTAAAAGTATTGACCTCATAGTCGATTCTAAACCTCGTGTTTTCCAAAAAATAAAAAAGTAAATTCATAACGCCCTTTTTCTCTTTCACATCGCTTCGGACCAAATCTTTGAGCACTAAAATATTTATGTTTTCAAAGTAGGAAGCAATATCCGTGTTAACTAAATATTTTTTTGTTTTCAGGCTTTCCTCAATGCTGTTTAGGTGGTCTGTCCAATCCTTAAACCATTTTTCATAAAAATCCTCGCCCCCGCTCGCACGATTTAGAGTAATTTTTACTCCACCGCGGATATTTTTCTGCCGGGCTTTTTTGAAAAGTACATCTTCGATTTGTTCAACACAAAAGCGATAAACCAGCGCATCTTTCACATCAAAGACAACCGTTGATCGATTGATACCCTTACTTTTCGGCGAGGGATGTAAGCAGGGTTTCTGTGGATGATAATGATTTTTATTAATTTCCAATAATAAAGAATCAAGCGATTCATCCAAATTTGATTCGAAATCGACAAAATCAATCGGGTCTCGTACAAGTAGTGTAGAAAAACCCTTCGTATCTTTTTTTAGGCGCCTAAAAACCTTTATAAGGCTATTTTTTGATAAATTTTCAATTGTTTTTCGTACCATAATTTTGCTCAACAATCTTAATTTCCTCCGGGGTGAGGCCGTAGAGTTTATACACAATCTCATCAATTTTCTTATCAACCTTCTCAATTTCTACCATTTTTTCAAGATATTTCTCTTTATCAAAGGTGGAATCTAGTTTTTGTAATTCTTTACTTAAATTCAGCATTTTATCGACAAGTGGCCCAAGGACTTTTGTATCAGGGGGAATTGGTAGTTTCTCTAATTGACGCGCACCAAACCTTAGATAACCGCCTTGCAAAGCTAAAGATCTAAAAGTATTTTTATAAATAAACGTTAATAATTTACTATTTAGAATTCCTAGAATAAATTTCAAATCGGCGTTCGTATTTTTTTTGATCACAATGGTTGATTTTCCTGGGATATATTCACCGTTCCCATCAAGAAAGGCTTCAATCCTTTTTGTCATTCCAGCAACAATTATTTTCTTTTCTTTAGCATCTGCGTACCGTTTAGGAAAACTTTTTAAAAATTCGGCTTTTGAAACTACGGGTTGTAAGTAACTTGATTTAATATATCTCGTTTTTATCTTACCCCACAAAAACATATATCTATTAATAGTCCCTGTATTTATAAACTTGAAATAGTTCTCTCCTAATTTATGTTCTAATTCTTCTACAATCTTTTTTATCTTATAAGCTTCTTCGACAGTTGCCGCTCCATGAATATCGCAAACTTGTTGCAATTGGCGACTGTGTTGATAAAGACGTTCTATAAAGTCACCTCCATGTGACTGGCCAAAAACTAAAGACCAACCCCGGGTACGAGGTAAAATCGACTGAGCAACGGCCGCTTTCAAAAAGCTTAATCTTCTCCCCTTCTTCCTTGAATAGTTTTATAGTTACTAAGTGATTTTTAGAAGGTTTCTCTTTTTTAATGACTATTACAATAGGATAAACACTCGCTCCAAAAACTTTGATACTTGAGTAGTCGCTTAAAGAAATAATCGAGAAACGTTTTATTAATTCCCTAATAGACTCAGCGTAGTCTGCAGAAAGCAACTTGTTTGGAACAATCATCCCCACGTAGCCACCTTCCTTAGTTAAATTAAGTGCACGTTCTAGAAATATACAAAAAATGTCCCAGTTTCCTTTTGCGCTCTCATATTTTTCGACACAATAATTCCGGAGACTCTTATCACTTTTAACCATCTCTTCGGAATCGATGTATGGCGGGTTCCCGATAACAACATCAAAACCACCGTGTTCGAAAACTTCCGGGAAAACCTCTTTCCAATTAAAGGGTCTCTTCCCTCTCCAGTCTACACCGAAATATCTTTTAAGCTCTGCACTGCCGTCAACTAACGAATTGCCACACTCGATATTATGGGCAAGATTCGGCAGCCTTTCTTGTTTACTTACAACTTTCAAAAGAAGATTCAATTGTGCAATCTCCACCGCCTCTGGATCTAAATCAACTCCGTATATGTTCGAAGTTAGAATAGATGACCTACGAATGTAAGCATTCACAGAACTAGAATCTGTATGCCCACTCTTCCGAGCGATATAGTCATCAAGTAGCCCAAATGCATTCAATAAGAACGAACCGGAGCCGCAAGCTGGATCAAGGACTTTTACTTTTAACGCCTCGTGAGCTTGTTTACCTTTTAAAGCTTCACCGAGAGTATTTCCCACAATGTATTCAACAATATAACGAGGTGTATAGAAAATACCTTGCTCTTTTCTCTTGCTTTTCTTTTCATCGACATCAACTTGTTGAACATGACCGAGATATTGTTCGTATATACTCCCAAGAACATCCGCATTAATAAAGGAAAAATCGTAACGGATGCCTTTCTTATTTTTATATAACTCATCAATAACATCGGCGAGGAAGCTACTTTCGTACTCGAGAGTGTCGCAGGCATGTTTTTCAAATAATTTACTGTTATACCATCCATCATAATTGAGAAAGAGTTTTTTAATTTCCTCGATAAGATCAAATCCCTTTTTATTCTCCCGATAACTTCTAACCAGTTCTTGAAGATGATTATCTTCTATACCCCTATCCTCTGTAGTCCTTATAAAAATAAGGCGGTCTAATATCCGTTGTACTGACTCGGCAATATGTTTAGGTGTTAAACGCCTTTCACTATTCCATTTTCTCAAGTTAGTAAAAAGAATATTCCTCCATCGAATTAGATCGTTGGCTAATTGCTTATCAACTGGTTCACGTTTTGGCTTTTTAAAGCTTTCACTAGCATATTTATCTAAAAGTCCTTTTCTGAAAGCACCCCTTGATAGCCATAATAAACGCTCATCAGTGAGATAATCTTTATAGGAAATTTCAAAGAGAAGGCTTCTCTCTGGATCCGGCTCATCCCATTCAGCATTGAACACTTTAATTGACTCAAAATTAGTTAAGACAGCCCAAGCCGCTCCCTTATACCAAGCGTACATTACTGCTTGTTCAGCCCACTTTTCTTCTCGAAGATCTGCCGATAGCCTTTTTGCTTCCAGGAAGAAGTGGGTTACGCCACTTATATGAAATGCATAATCCACTCTTTTTCTCGCTATCTGTGTCTCTGATGTGACTTCGTCTTCTGTGCTGCTATTAAAAACATCCCACCCTAACGCTTTGAAAAGTGGCAAAATGAAATCCTTACATGCCATAGACTCGTTATAGTTCCTACGTTGCACAGGAGTTAGAGACTCATATTTTCTAATAAGTCTTTCGATTGTTTGTTTATCTTCTTGATTCATAATCAGTAAAACTCCTTAGATATATTCTAACCCTGCACTCATTTTACCCCAACTTCTCCACCCTCACCCCAATTAACCTAATTTTCTTGGTATTATGGTTTTCAAAATCTCCTTTGGCTCGCGGTGGGTTATTACTTAATTACCTTCCTAAACTCCTTTGGTTTCAAACTGGCGCCGCCAACCAAAGCGCCCTCTATCTCTTTGTGTTTCAAAAAACTATAAGCGTTTTTGGCGTTGACAGAGCCGCCATATAGAACCTTGACTGATAACTTATGACTTACGACTAATAACTGCTTGATGAATTTTGCCATTTCGACAGCATCTTCTGGCTTGTCAGCGCCAGCACGGCCTGTGCTAATTGCCCAGACTGGTTCGTAAGCGATGATTAGCTTGTTAGCTGGATAGCTACCTAGCTTATTAGTTCCTCTTAAATCTCTCCTAAGCTGGTTTTTAACAAAACTCTTAGCAGAAGATAAGCTTTTCCGCTTCCATTCGCCCACACAAAGGATAACTTTGAAACCCATTTTTAAGGCGGCTTTAACTTTCTTGTTAATTAACTCATCGGTTTCCCCGAGATACTTGCGGCGTTCGCTGTGGCCTAAGATTACATACTTAACTTTGAGACTCTTTAATTGTTTCAACGATACCTCGCCGGTATAAGGACCGGAGTCGGCCCAGAAAACATCCTGGGCACCCAAAGTTGCTTTTTTCAAGACTCTCCCCACCTGTTCCAAAAATGGATAAGGCGGAGCGACAACTACTCCCCTTTTATCAAGGGCTTTGGCGAGAGCTACGGCTTGCTTGGTGGTGTTTGGATTTGCCTTCCAGTTGGCGACAATAATTTTATCCATTATTTCTTAAAATGATGGCGCAGGCGCCAAACAATGATAGCTATAGCCGCAATAATTATAAGATAATCGAATTGACGAAAGTAGTCCGAGAACTGCATCCAATTTTCTCCTAAAAACACTCCTATATAAGTGAGAAACAGCGCCCACAGGAAAGAACCCAGGAAAGTCAAAACCGAAAATTGGATTATATTGACTTTGAACATTCCTGCCGGAAATGAAATGAAAGTTCTCACAACGGGCATGAGCCTGGTTAAAAATATTGAAAGCACTCCCATTCTCCGGAACAAATTTTTAGCGCTCTCCAGTTCCCGCTCATTCACCAGAAATAATTTGGAGAGCACTGTAATGGCCCTTTCTCCGTAAAAATATCCCAAACCATAACTAATCAAGGAACCGAAGAGATTGCCCAAAGCGCCCACGATCGCGACCAGAAGAAAATCCAGTTTCCCGGCTGAAACCAAAAAACCGGAAAAAGGCATGATAATTTCCGATGGCACGGGGATATTAGCGCTCTCTGTCGCCATCAAAAGGAAAATGCCGACATATCCCAGAGACTCAATTGAACTTAAGATAAAATGGGAGATGCTTTCAAGCATGTTTTAGGAATTTGGCTGCCAAATCAGGGTCAACGACATTAATTTTCATCCCCGTTTCCAGTTCAAACCCGGCATCAATGGTTACTTTCGGCGTAACTTCAATATGCCAATGATAATAGAGATACTGCCGCTTGTTTTTTAAGGGCGCAGTGTGCAAAAAGAAATTGTAATCAGGTTCTTTAAGGGCTTTTTCAATCTTCTTTAGTGATGTTTGGAGAGCGCCGACGGCATAAGCTAAATCTTCTTTTGAAGTATCTTCGAAAAACGGCAGATGTTTCTTCGGGAAAACCCTTATCTCAAAAGGCGAACTTGAGGCAAAAGGAGCAAAAGCAATTGCCCCCTTGTTTTCAAAAATTACCCGCTTCTTTTGTTTTTTCTCCCAAGCAATCATCTCACAATGAACGCATTTTTTATATTTCTGAAAATAACTTTTAGCGCCCTGAAGAGAATGCTCGACATCCGGCGGGACAACAGGAATGGCAACTATTTGGTAATGAGGGTGATAAACCGAAGCTCCGGCTTTGGCTCCCCAGTTGTGAAATACGGCCACATAAGATAAGTTCTTTTTTGGCAGAAACATCAAATAGCGATTCTGAAAATAGCGCCAAACTAAATTAGCTTCAGATAAGGCGAGTTTGGCAAAATTTCTATCGTGGTCTCTGGTAATTAAGAGATCGTGATAGCCAATCCCCGGAATTACCGAATAGGGGCCAACCCTTTTTGCTAAAACCTTAATTTCTTTATAAACGACTGCCGGAAACTTGTTGGGTATAATCATAAGACGCCAGGCGTTGCCCTTGGGATAAACTACGATTGGCTTACCGCCTGCTGCTTTCTCCGGGTTTTCAAAAAGGCAGCCCTTTAAAGGCGCCTTTTTTGATTTTCCTCTACTCACAAACTGATCCGGTCTTTTGCCTCGCCCCGGCGCAATCAAAATCCAATCGCTGGAAACGAGATCTTGTCGCAGTTCACTTCCCTTCATAGATCTTACCGATTAGAAATCATTCTATTTTTATAATACCACCCTAAAACATCCTTAGCTATCGGGACGGCGTTCAAACTCCCCTCCCTGGCGTTCTCAATTAAGACCAGAATAGCAATCTGGGGGTGTTCTCGCGGGGAGTAGCCAACGAAAAGTGCGTTAGTCTTGGTGTTATTCGATGTCTGAGCGCTTCCGGTTTTCGCAGCCACCTTAACCGGCAGATCGGAGAGGAGTCTCGCAGTGCCATAGGATTTAGAGACCGCATCTTCCATTCCTTTACGCACCTCTTTCAAGTATGGCTCTAATTCACTAAGATCAAAAATCACTTTGACTTCTCTGGATTCAGCGATATGCGGTTCAAAAACCTTGCCCCCATTCCCAATAGCGATAATACCGTTTAGAAGTTCGAGCGGAGTTACCGCTATATCTCCCTGACCGATGGAAACGTTATAAGTGTCACCAATTCTCCAGATGGTGCCGGTTCTTTTTTCTTTCTCATCGGGGTTGGGAAGAAATCCCGATGATTCACCCGGCAAATCAATGCCGGTCTTTTTATCCAAACTAAATTTTTGCCAGTAAGTTAGCAAGCGGTCGATGCCTAAACCTTTTAAGCCTTCAAATCCCCCACCCACTTCATAAAAGTAAACGTTCGAGGATCTGGCAATGGCGGAATACAAGTCAACCCAGCCGTGAGGACGCCAGTCCAAAAAGCGGCTGGGTTGAGAGGGATCAAAAGGATTGGGGAGTTCAATGAAGCCTGCAGAAAAGATTTGCTTTTTGGTATCAATAACTCTTTCCTTCAGGGCTGCAACCGCGTGAATGGGTTTTATGGTTGAGCCGGGATTATAGACGCCGGAGACCGCGCGATTGAAAAGGGGTTCAGTAGGATCATTTAAAAATTCGGAGACTTTGGTCGGATCAAAAGTGGGAGAACTGACTAAAGCTAAAACCTCGCCGTTTCCGGGATTTATGGCGATACCGACTCCGGATGTTCGTCCCAAAGATTGCAATCCCTCACGCAGGCGATTGTAAAAATATTCCTGGAAATCGGCGTCAATAGTCGTTTTAAAAATCTGTCCAATCTTTATATCTTTGCTTTTCTCAATTTTCTGCACCTCACCTTTGGTATTTTTATAAACGAGCTTCTTGCCATTTTCTCCCCTTAAAATGCCGTCGTAGTATGCCTCAAGTCCCGCTTTTCCTAAGCTGTCGCTCACGTTTAGTTTTTTATTTTTGGAAAGGTCGTCCTTGTTGGGCCGACCGACATAGCCGACAACGTGGGCAAAAGCATTGGACCGATAGCTGCGCTTATAATCGTCTTCCACGCGCAGTGAACCAAGATTCAGGCTTTTTAGATCAATTGCCTGTTTTGGAGAAATGTCCTCGGCTATGAGATAATCTAAATAATTTTCCAAGTCCGAAGCTTCAAGATTAGCCAATTTCTCGTCCAGATTGATGCCTAAAATTTCCTCTGTGGCTTTCGATACTTTGTCCCGCTCGCCCCGGTTAATCATTTCATCAACTCTAAGAAAAACACTGAAGATGGTCTTATTTTCAACCAAGGGAATTCCTCGTCTGTCTAAGATAACTCCCCGGGGAGCGATGATCGGGAGTTCCTGTCTCACGTTTCCTAAAGCTCTTTCCGCGTAATAGGAACCCTGGAGACCGCCTAAAAAGAAAATTCTTATAAGCGCCAAGATTGAAATAAGGAGACTGGAAACCCAGACAGCCTTGAAGATTAGGGATTTAATCGGCTCCTCTTTTATTTTTTCACTCGGCGCCAAACTGTCGGCCACCGCCTCATCAAAATGAAAATCTTTAGATCTTCTTGGCATTGACTTTAGAAAGAATGTAATGACCCGTCCAGAATAATACCAAATTATAAACCGCTTCCAGAAATACAATCCCCAATGAAGATCCGGGGATATTAAGAATAACTGTTGCCGTTATTACTGCCAGAGAGTAATTAATGGCGCTCTGCCACGGAAGATAATCCGTAAGCAAAATCGCGAGCATCGTTATGAGGGGAAAAATAAAAGTGCTGATGTCTTTCCCGGCATAAAATTTTAAAAATGTTCCCCCGACGACAAGTAAGATGAGTCTGTAGGTCCAGGAGCGAACGGCGACCGAAAAGAGGAGAATCAAAATCAGCGTTAAATTAGGTTTTACTCCCCAGAGAAAAGTGAAACTGGTAAGCTGGAGCAAAGCGGCGCCCAAGACCAAAAAAACGCTAATGAGACGGCCTAACGGTGACATTCCTCAAACTTTGAAGATTAAAGCTTGGCTCGACGACGGCTCTTTTGAATTGAGTGCTCTCAACGTCTTCTATCGTCCCGATTCGCCCGATTTCAAGGCCGTAAGGCAGATCCCGGCTCACGGTTATGACGGGGTCACCGGGAGAAATTTGAGCTTTTTTCGGTATCAAACTCAAGATCAGTTCGTTGCCGCCGGTGAAGAGCGCGTCGGTCTCGCTCTTGCCGATTCTCACCGCCAGCCGAAACGCCGGATCAAAAACGGTTTTGACAATGCTTGATGACGCCGTGACCTGCGTTATCTCTCCGACCAGAATCCCGTCTCCGTAAGTAACGACATCGCCTTCTTTCAAGTTTTGAAGAGCTCCGGCGGCGATAAGAATTTCTTTTTTGTTGTTGAATGGATAGCTTGAGTAAACTCTAATTTTACCTTTCTCAAAAATAGTCTGATTAAAAATCTGGAGACGCAGATTTTCGTTTTCTTCCTCGAGAGCGGCAATCCTCTCTTTTAGCTCGGATGAGGGCGCGAGGCCAGTGAGAAAATCGGAAACGAAAGCGGCGGTGAAAAACTTAGAATCATGAAAAAAGCGGTCATAAACCACTGCTCCCAAAAGTATCGAGAGGATCAATAAAACTTTTGGCCGGCTGAACATCTTAGGCGTTGATTTGCCTTGGCCGCGCTTGATTTGAAAGAATGGCTTCGAATTTCCTGCCGTCCTCGATGATTATCCCTAAACCCCGCACCACGCAGGTTAGGGGATCGTCAACCACAATCGTGGTCACCGTTATTTCATTTTCAATATAGCGATCTAAGCCTTTCAAGAGGCTCCCGCCGCCGGACAAATAAATCCCCTTTTTTAAGACGTCTCCCACAAGTTCCGGCGGAGCTTCCTCAACCAGTTTTTTAATTTCCTCGCCGATAAGTCTTAATGATTTCTGGAGCGCTGCCCTGACGTGAGAACTCTTGATCATTAATTCGCGAGGCAGTCCGGTTGACATGTCTCGGCCGCGGACCGGCATCTCCAAACGCTCATCCAAGGCGACGGCCGAGCCGATGCCGACCTTCAGCTCTTCGGCGGTTGGTTCCCCGATCAAAACTTTAAATTCATCTTTAATGAAGCGAATTATGTCGTCGTTGAATTTTTGGCCGGCGATCTTCAGGCTTTTCGAGATGACCACTCCTCCCACGGAAATAATGGCAATATCGGTCGTTCCTCCCCCTATGTCAATAATCATATTGGCTCCCGGCTCTTCGATGGGCAATCTCGCTCCCACAGCTGAAGCGATGGTCTCTTCGACCAAGAGCACCTTGCCCACGCCGGCTGAAACAACCGCATCCTCGACGGATTTCCTCTCAACCTCCGTGAGATTACTGGGGATGCTTACCGCCGCCATGTGATACCGAGAAAAAAGATTTTTGCCGTTTATTTTCCTTAAGAAGTATTTCAATATCTCTTCGGTCATCTCAAAATCGGAAACGATGCCGTTGATGAGAGGCTTAACCAGTGTTATATGAGACGGAGTTCGATCAAGCATTTTCTTCGCCTCATGGCCGATGAAAAGAATTTGTCCGGTTCGGTTGTTTAGGGCAATCAGGGTCGGCTCGCCGACAACAATCCCCTTCCCCTTTTGATACACAAGCGTATTGGTTGTCCCTAAGTCAATGCCGACGCTTTTATAAAAGTTTTGCCAGAAATTCATTTTTTACCAATTTTACTTTTTTATCTCCCCGTTTCTTTAATTCGACTTTGGTCCCGGTCTTTTCGCTCACCACCGCCCGATAGGGAATGCCGATTAAATCAGCGTCAGAAAATTTCTCTCCCGGTGTTGCCTCTCTATCATCATAGAGCACATCTCCGCCCATCTTAGTTAATTGTTGATAGAGCTTATTGCCTTTCCCCTTCTCCAACTCTAAGAGATGTACTCTAAATGGGGCTACACTCTCCGGCCAAATCAAGCCATCTTCATCGTGACTTACTTCGACAATCGCTCCCATGTTGCGACTGATACCGATCCCATAGGCGCCCATATAGATATCTCTTTCAGTGCCCGAGGCATCTTTATAGGTTAATCCGAAAGCCTTGGGAAATCGAGTCCCCTGCTTGAAAATGTTGCCGACTTCAATGGCTCGTTTGGTCTCGAGTTTTAGATTGCCGCACTTGGGACAAGATTTTTGATCCCCAAAAATCTCATGATTAACTGCAATCTTACACTTGAGACACAGATGAATGGTGTCTTCGCCGGTTTCCGAAAGTGTCTGAAATTCATCCGAATATTTGGCGAAAGTGGCGCCGGAAGCAAAAGTGAGATAGGTTAAATGACCAATTCCCAGACGCTTATAAACATTGAAATAGGCCTTCTTTACAACTTCGTAGTATCTATCTAAATCTTTTTGGTCGGTGTGGAAAGAATATAAATCTTTCATTAGAAATTCCCTTCCTCGAAGAAGCCCGGATTTGGGACGTGGTTCATCCCTAAATTTTGTTTGAATCTGATAGACGTAGACTGGCAAATCCTTATAGGAGCCGACATTACTCCTCACAATCGGCGTAACAATCTCGTCATGGGTGGGGCCCAACGCTTCCTCACGGCCTTCACGATCTCTGACTTTAAAAAGCGCGTCGAAAGTCTGCCATCTTCCGGTCTTCTCCCAATTTTCTTTGGGCTGTAGGCTCGACAAAAATACTTCCTGCCCGCCTATGGCATTCATTTCTTCCCTTACAATGTTTGCAATTTTATTTATAACTCTTAGCCCCAAGGGCAAATAAGAATAAACGCCAGCCATTTCTTTAGCAACGAAACCGGCTCTGGTTAAAAGTTTGGCGTTTACCGCCTCTTCGTCACGGGGCGGCTCGCGCAGAGTTTTGGAAAATAGGTCAGATTGTCTCATATATGATGGTGAGCTTGTCGAACCATTAAAGTATCTTAATTATATCGTGGAGGGTTACAATTGTCATTAAAAGAAATAGAAAGGCGAAGCCTATGGTGTGAGCGATGGCTTCAAATTTATAATGTACTCTTCGTCCCGTTATTTTTTCGATGGCGAGAAAGGTGAGCCGGCCGCCGTCCAAGGCCGGGAAAGGCAAGAGATTTAGAACCGCCAGGTTCAAGGAAATTAAAGCCAGGAGTTGCAGGAGATACTGAATTCCCAGACGGCTGGCCGTTCCCAAGACTCCAAAAATGCCGACTGGACCGGTAACATTGTCGAGCACCCCTAAATCAGCCCCCAATAGTCCCCCGAAGAGCGAAATAAAGCCATTAAATATGAGCTTGGTAGCTTCAAGGGTTGCAAAGCCCGCCTCAATTAGAGCTTCGGGAAAATTCTGCTTCGGAATGCCGCCTTCGGTAATCGAGACTCCAAGACGGCCTTCGCCAGATGGCGGATTTACTCTGGGGATCGTTTCAAAAATCAGTTTTTTCTCTCCCCTTAAAACATTAACGGCAATGGCTTCTCCTTCATGCCTGTTTATGAAATCAACAAAATCTTTCGGTTTTTTGAAATCGGTAAGCTCGTCGCCGGGTTTGAAACCCGCCATCTCGGCCGGACTTCCGGGCAAAACACCGCTCACAAAGGTCGAGGCGGGAATGCCTATCATAAAAACCAGGACAAAGGCCGCGTAGCCGATAAGCAGATTCATTATAACGCCCGAGGCTATAACCACTGGTTCACGGCTGTCCTCTCCATAAATCTTCACGTATCCTCCGAAGGGAATCAGGTTAAAACTGTATTTTGTTCCTCTCCAAGTGCGAGAGAAAATCCTCGGCGGGAATCCAAAAGCGAATTCCTCCACTTTGAGGCCGAAGAGCTTGGCGGAGAAATAATGCCCGAACTCGTGGCCGAGAATGAGAATAGTAAAGAAAACAAGCGCGATAATTACGGCGGAAACCATTATTCTTCGATTTCTCTGGTTTTCGATTCGACCAAGGAATCAACTTCGCTGTTGAAAGAATCAACTATCTTTTGAAGCTCTTCTTTAGCCCGGAATTTCTGGTCCTTATCCGGCTCCCCACCGGCCAGGCGATTGACTTCATCCCTCAAAGTTCTCATTTTGATTCTCGTTTTTTCGGCCGAAGCTCTAACCGTCTTCAAAAGCTCGGCTCTCCTCTCTTCGGTTAATTCCGGCAGCTTGGCTCGGATAACCTCACCTTCATTGGAAAGACTTAAACCGATATTGGCAGCCTCGATGGCTTTGACGATGGGAGAAACGGCGTTCTTGTCCCAGACAGTGATCAAAATGTCCCTGGGAGGCTCGATGCCGGTCGTCCCCAGCTGCTTAATCGTAAGCTCGCTTCCCAGGTAATCAACTTTAATATTTTCGACAAGTTTCGGCGTCGGCCGATTGGTTCTTAGAGACGAAAACTCTTCTCTCAAGGAATCCAAAAGGCCTCCAAACTTAGTTTCCAGTTCCTTCAGATATTCCATAGCGCTGCCTCCAGTTGGAGGCGACGGTTAGTGTTAAATTGGGACATCACTGTCAGTCTTTGGTAAATTAGCTTCAAAGTTTGCCAGTTTGATTCCAAATCTCCCGATAACTCCGAAATGAGCTCCGACATAAAGGCGTTTATCTTTTCTCTGTCGTTATAGTTGTCGCGAATAAACGTTGAACGCAGGGCTCGGCTTTTCATGAGTCTTAAAACTTCAGCCCTTATTTCTTTCAACTTCTTATTTTGGACGATTTCAACCGCTCTTCCCGGACGGCCAAAGGAACTAAGGGCGACTCGCCTCGCCTGAACCGAAGTAAGCGCGAACCTCCTCATCACAAATTTTTCCACCGCCTCTTTCGGAACTCGCTTGAAATAGATCTTAATAAAACGCGACTGAAGTGTCGGCAAGAGCACTTCGGGGTTGGAAACAACGAGAAGTATGAGAGCGCTCTCCGGCGGTTCCTCGGAAATTTTCAATATGGCGCTCTCGGCTTGAGGAGTCAAGGTCTCGGCGCCGTTAATGAGAACAATTCTTCTCACGGAATGGACCGGTTTTTGAGACAGGAAATATTTCATTTCTCTCACGGTATCGATTCCTATGTTGCCACCCAGGTCGGGTTGAATATCCAAAGCTTCATTTAAATACCGCGTCGGCGGAGAGAACTCCCCAGTTTCAAGGAAATTGGCCAGGCTTCTCGCAAAAGTGAATTTACCGACCTGCGGCTCCCCGAAAAATATATAACTGTGAGACAAACTGTTCTCCTTTACCAAGCGCTTGAAAATTCTTATTAAATCGTCGTGACCCAAAATCATATCTGCTTTTTATTGAGAAGAGTCCTCTTATAAATATCGAGATGTTCAAGAATAATACCCGATCCCTTAGCGACGCATAAAATGGCATCTTCCGCCGCGTAAGTTTGAACCCCCAGAAGTCTTCTCAAGAATTCATCAATATTTCTTAAGCCGGCGCTTCCGCCGGACAAGATTATCCCCTTTTCCATGACGTCAGCAACCAACTCCGGCGGAGTTTCGTTAAAAACTCCCTGGACCGAGGCGCCGATATCCATTAAATAAGGATTTAAAGCTTCGGCAATCTCGTTCGAGGTGATGATGGCGTCTTTCGGAAGTCCGCTAATCACATCTCTGCCTCTGAACTGGAACTCGAGTTTGGTCTTTAAAGGCAATGCCGAGCCGGCGCCTATCTTAATGGCTTCGGCAGTTTGCTCGCCGATAATAAGAGAATATTTCTTTCTAATGTAATTCATTATGGCCTCGTCAAATCGATTCCCGGCAGTGCGCAAGGAGGACCAGCAAACGATCCCCCCCAAAGAAATCACAGCCACCTCCGATGTTCCTCCTCCGATGTTGATGATCATGTTTCCGGAAGAAGAATTGATGGCGATGCCGGCGCCTAAGGCGGCGAGCAAGGGTTCGCGAACGACGTAGGCGTTCTTCGCGCCCGCCTCTAAAGCGGCGTTCACCACCGCCCTTCGCTCGGTAGGCATTATTCCCGCCGGAACTGAAATAACCACATCGGGCTTTACCAAATTCCATTTACCCACCGCCCGGCCAATGAAATAGCGGAGCATGGCTCTCGTTATATAGTAATCAGCGACGACACCATCTTTTAACGGCCTGTAGGCTACTATATTGCCCGGGGTTCGGCCAATCATTTCCTTGGCTTCCTTGCCCACGGCCAGAACCGAATTTTCAGGCAAGCTCAAAGCCACGATGGTGGGTTCGTTAATGACGAAGCCCTTGCCGGGAATGAAAACAACGGTATTGGTCGTTCCCAGATCGATACCGATTCTCTTAGTAAGCATTTATTTTGTTCTTTTGATGTTCGCTCCCAATTTATTCAAGCGCTCTTCCAATTTCTCGTAACCCCGGTCAATCTGTTCAATTCCGTTCAAGACGCTTTCTCCCTCGGCAATAAGGGCGGCTATGACAAGAGTTGCTCCCGCTCGCAAGTCAAGGCTTTGAACGCTTTTGCCTCTCAACTTCCTTGGTCCAGTTATGAGTGCCCGATGGGTGTCTAAAATCTTGGCCTTGGCCCCCATTTTCTCAAGCTCACCGATGTATTTTAGCCTGCCTTCGTAGAGAGTGTCAAAAATAAGAGTGTCCCCCTTAGCCTGTGTAGCCAAGACCGCGAATGGCGCTTGGAGGTCGGTTGGGAATCCGGGATACGGTTGAGTTTGGATTCTTGTTCCCTTCAGATTAGATTTGCCTCCGTGGACTACGAGATCGTTCCCGATTGGCTCAAAATGTACGCCGAATTCTTTCAATTTCTGGAGCGGCAGAAGAAGGCTTGAGAGCGGCGCGCCTTTCACCTTTAACCTGCTCCGGCTCGCGGCTCCCAAGACCATGAAAGTGCCGGCCTCAATCGGATCATTCATAATTGTGAAAGTAATCTCCTTTCCTCTATTAGATTTAAGCCCTTTCATAAAAATTTCGTATCCCCGCAGCCCTGAAATTTTCACTCCCAGGAGTTTCAAAAATTTGCCTAAATCTTCGACGTGCGGCTCGGCGGCAGCGAGCTCAATTTGAAGACCAGGCAACATGGCTCCCAACATCATCAGATTCTCGGTGCCGGTAACACTAAGCTCCTTAAGAGTGACTTTTTTGCCCCAATTTTTTCTGGGAGGCGCTTTTATCTCGTAAATATCCGTTTTTTCATCATAGGAAACGTAGGCCCCAAGGTCTTTTAAGGCGTCGAGATGAGCATCAATGGGCCGAACCCCAATAAGACATCCTCCGGGAGTGGCGATTTTCACGTATCCGAATCTCGCAAGAAGCGGACCGACCACCAAGATCGAGGCCCTAATTTTCTCTACCGATGAATTGTCGATTTTCTTCGGATCAATGTCCGAATTTACGATCCTCAAAGTTCTTTCTTCAAGCCAAACAATTTCCGAGCCGATACTCCTCAAAATATCCAGCATTGTAAAAACATCCTCGATGAGAGGTATGTTTTTCAAGATGCAGGGCTTGGCGGTGAGGAGAGTTGCCGCTAAAATTGGCAAGGCCGAGTTTTTTGATCCCAAAACCTGAATCTCGCCATCGAGTCTCCTGCCGCCGCTTACAATAAATTTCATCCGGTTATATTATAGATAACAATGACTCTTAAAACCAGAAGATTTCTCTTTCTCACCCTCTCGGTTTCATTCCTTATCGTGGGGGCGACTCTTATCTTATATTCGGCCGGCGTAAGAGTCGAGTGGAAGACCTTGAGCTTCGTTCGAACCGGCGGGATCTACATTGAATCCGATCCAACTGACGTGCAGGTAAAGTTGAACGGCTCGATCGTAAAAAAGGGAACCGGGCTTCTGCAAACAGGTGTTTTCATAAATAACTTGTCCCCGGATCGCTATAGGATAATTGTCTCCAAAAATGGCTATCTTGACTGGCAAAAAGAGACCGACGTCTTGCCTCAAACAGTATCAGTTTTCAATAAAATCGTTCTCGTTCCCCTAAAAGCCCCGGAGAGGATAGGAGAATCCACACCGGACTTTTATGTCAAGAACAATCATTTGGTTTTAAATAATGATGGCGGCTTGTCCTACAACGACAAAAAGATCTTGGGAACCGAAGTGGTGAAACTGCAGAATAGCGGATCGGTCATAACGAGAAGCGTGAAGACCGGCAATTATTACTTCTCCAGCCTTTCCGATCTGAATTCCTCTTTGAATCTAAGCTTAACATTCAACAATTTAAAAGAGTCAAAACTGGAGCTTCCGGGGGTGGTCAACATCTCAAAAATCGAGCCCTTAGAATATAACGATAGAAAATTCATCGTAAAAACGGAGTCAACTCTCTACAGTTTGGATATTGAAAGGCTGACGCTCGAGCAAATTGCGACAGGCGTCAAAGACTTTGCCTTGGCCAAGTCCGACCTCTTCTGGATAGATAACAAGAACTACCTCTTTCGCTACAATCTGCCCCTAAGGAACAGGGAGGATACTTTAATCACGCTTCCCATAACTTCACCAATAATCAAATTCGAAGTCTCGCCGTCGCAAGATGCGCTGGGCATCCTGGAAGACAATGACACTCTGACTTTCTTTGATAAAAAGCGGATGCAGTCGAAAAAATTGGGCAATGCCAGAGACTTTTCTTTTTCTTACAATTCAAAATTCTTGAGTTTCTTGGATGTCGGCGGCAAGATTGGAATTTATAGATTGGATGCAGACAGACTTGTTGAGATGGACCCGGTCCCTAACGCTAATTTCAAAAACTTAGCTTGGTACCGGGATGATGCCCACCTTTTCCTTGAAGATAATGGAACCTTGTTTTTTGCCGAAATTGATGAAGAGAAACCCCAAAACATTTATCCCATTGGGCTTGAAGTCAAAAAGTACGTTTATGACAAATTAACCAATCAGGTTTACTTCAGCAACCCTTCAGGGTTGTTTAAAAGAGAAATATAAAATCCCCCACCACCTCTGGCGGGAGATGTTCCCGCCAAAGGCGTGAGGGACGCGTGAACGAGTTCAGATCTCGCGAGAGATGCTAATGCGGTCGTCTGTACTGCCCATCCACTCCCGGTTGTAGAAAATGAGCTCGTACGTTGGGGGGCTACTCGCCCAACCCAGCATCTCCATGACGACCCACTTGCCTTGTGGTGTCTTGTCGGGGAAAACGATGTCCACGGAATCAGCTCCCCCCGGGTATGGCAACCCGTTCTTCAGCCCGAAGAGGATGACGCGCGTCGTCTCTTCGACAGCACGGAGAGCTTGGTACCCTCGCTGCCTCAACTGGCTATTGATGGCCAGCCACTTGGGGTGTCCGGGAACGTTGGGAAACGGTTCACGAGCGACCAGGTACCAGCCGAAACGACACGCCGCAGTGGTAGCGAACGGACCTCCCTTAGTCATGTCGCCGTTTCCTAAGGCTATCGCGCGTTCCTCATCGCTATAGCTGAAACGGAGCGTCTTGATGGGCTTCAGCGCGGACCACTCCGCGATGGTGAGCTTCCTACCGCCGAGAACCGAAAGTCCCACGAACGCCTGATGCGTTTCGGCGACGGTCTTAGGCGCGATGAACGGCTGGTCGAGGACGTCCTCTCCCCAAGGGAACTTGCCGAGTTCAGCAAGCTCTTCCTCGGTGAATTTCACACCGAAGTACTTCTCCCAATCCTTGGGACCGAAGATGTTCGCCTCTCCCATAAGCTCACGAGCTTCCGCAAGGGAGATCGGTCCCTTCTTCGGGGAATCATCGCGGATCGCCTTCGTCACGCGACGCGCGAAGCCGCGATCCTTTCTGATTCGGCTGAAGTGCTCCTGGGTAATGCCGCGCTGTGAGAGATGCTCGAGAGTGGAGTTAAGATCTCCAAACTCGATGTTTTGAAGCCTGGGTTCCCCGGACATACGGGTCACCCTCCTTTTGTTTTTGGCTTGCCCGAAGGCCCGCCATTATTTACCCATCTCCCGATGAGACGAGCCCTCCACCGCCAAAACGCTTTTCCGCCGAAGCTTTAGCGAAGGCGGGCTCGCCTCATCATCTGAACCAACGTTAAAGAACTATTATACATAGACAGTATATAATATATGGGTTTTAGTGTCAAGCAGTCAGAACTTCTGCTCCCTTCTTGGTTATGAGAACCGTGTGCTCGAAGTGGGCCGAGATACTTTTGTCAGAGGTGACAAAGCTGTCGTCTTTAAGCTGAATAATATCGCCGGTAGAGACGCTGGTAATAGGTTCAATCGCTAAAATCATTCCTTCTTTCAAAACCATGCCACTGCCCGGCTTACCGTAATTATAAATGGTAGGCTCCTCGTGGAGCTCCAGACCCACCCCATGACCGGTGAGGCCTTTAATGACTTTGAAGCCGCCGGCAGTAACAGTCCTCTCAATCGCAAAGCCGATATCTCCTACTCTCTTGTCGCGCTTCACAACTCTAATTCCTTCTCTTAAGGCACTTTCGGTTGCCTTAATGAGATTCAAAACATTTTTGGGAACACTCCCCATGGGAATCGTAACCGCCGTATCGCTTATCCCGCCTTGAAAATCAACTCCCAAATCAATTTTTAGAACGTCTCCGGACTTCAATCTATAGGGTGAAGGCAAACCGTGAACGACGCCCTCGTTTAGAGAAGCACAAATGGCAAACCTATACGGACGTCTCGCGCCTTGAGGCCGATAACCCGGGAAAGCTGGTTTCCCTCCCCCTTCGGCAATGAGTTCTCTCGCCAATTTATCTAAACTAAATGTCGAAATGCCGGGCCGGGCCGCGTCTTTAAGTCTCCTTAAAACGCGAGCGGCAATCTTGCCAGATTGCCTTACTTTTTCTATCTC